>JAQZAY010000130.1 GCA_029239415.1 Pseudomonas sp.
CAGCGAGCAGCCGCACCTTGCAGCAGGCTCTGCTGTTTTTCCTTGTGTTTTTTCAGTTGGCGGTCGAGCTTGTCGGTAAGGGCGTCTATCGCTGCATACATGTCTTCGTGCTCGGAATTGGCGACCACTTCACCGCCGGGAATCTGCAAGGTCGCCTCGACCTTCTGCTGCAGTTTCTCGACCTTCATGATGACCTGCACGTTGGTGATCTTGTCGAAGTGACCCTCCAGCCGCTTCAGTTTCTGCTCGACGTAGTCGCGCAGGGGAGGAGTGACTTCTACATGTTGTCCACTGATGTTGACTTGCATACAGCTTCTCCTTTTGTTGCCCGTGCATAAGAGGCAGGTGTTGCACCTGCCACTGAACTGCGGTGGCACATCCGGGGGCTACATCAGTCGCTTGCGCTCGCTCGACGGTGCGATGCCGAGAGACTCGCGGTACTTGGCGACGGTGCGACGGGCTACCTGGATGCCTTGTGCCTCCAGTAAACCAGCGATCTTGCTGTCACTCAATGGCTTTTTCTGATTTTCGGCGGCAACCAGTTTCTTGATGATCGCGCGGATCGCCGTGGACGAGCATTCGCCGCCTTCGGAGGTGCTCACGTGGCTGGAGAAAAAGTACTTCAGCTCGTAGATGCCGCGCGGGGTGTGCATGTACTTCTGCGTGGTGACCCGCGAGATGGTCGATTCGTGCATGCCCACCGCCTCGGCGATGTCGTGCAGCACCAGGGGCTTCATCGCCTCGTCGCCATGGTCGAGGAAGCCGCGCTGGTGCTCGACGATCTGGGTGGCAACCTTCATCAGGGTTTCGTTGCGGCTCTGCAGGCTCTTGATGAACCAGCGCGCTTCCTGCAGCTGGTTGCGCATGAAGGTGTTGTCGGCGCTGGTATCGGCGCGGCGCACGAAGCCTGCGTATTGCGGGTTGACCCGCAGGCGTGGCACCGCCTCCTGGTTCAGCTCCACCAGCCAGCGCTCGCTGTCCTTGCGCACGATCACGTCCGGCACCACGTATTCAGGCTCGCTCGACTCGATCTGCGACCCAGGCCGCGGGTTGAGGCTCTGCACCAGCTCGATGACCTGACGCAGCTCGTCTTCCTTGAGCTTCATGCGGCGCATCAGCTGGCTGTAGTCACGACCGCCGAGCAAGTCGATGAACTCGCTGACCAGTCGCTGGGCCTCGGCCATCCACGGCGTCCTGGCGGGCAGCTGGCGCAGTTGCAGGAGCAGGCATTCGGCCAGGCTGCGTGCACCGATGCCGGCGGGCTCGAACTGCTGGATGCGATGCAGCACGGCTTCGACTTCGTCGAGCTCGATGTCCAGCTCGGGGTCGAAGGACGCACAGATTTCCTCCAACGACTCCTCCAGATAGCCCTGGGGATTGATGCAGTCGATCAGGGTCACCGCGATCAGCCGGTCGGTGTCGGACATGGGCGCCAGGTTCAGCTGCCAGAGCAGGTGGCTCTGCAGGCTTTCGCCGACCGAAGTCCGGGTGGTGAAGTCCCATTCGTCATCGTCGTTGCCGGGCAGGCTGCTGGCGCTGGTCTGGTAGATGTCTTCCCAGGCTGTGTCGACGGGCAGCTCGTTGGGGATGCGCTCGCCCCAATCGCCCTCCTCGAGGTTCTCGACGGTGGGCGCGCTTTCCTCGAAGCTGGGCTCCTGCGTTTCGGCAGTCGGCTTGCTCTCGGGGTTGTCGGCCATGGGATCGCTGTTGTCGAAATCCTCGCCGTCTTCCTGGCGTTCAAGCATCGGGTTGGATTCCAGCGCTTCCTGGATTTCCTGCTGGAGGTCCAGGGTCGAGAGCTGGAGCAGACGGATGGCCTGTTGCAACTGCGGGGTCATCGTCAGTTGCTGGCCCATTTTTAGGACGAGCGATGGTTTCATGGCAGGGGCTTAACACCTTATTCGCCGGCGCACATGCGCCATCCACTACACGGGCGGCGCCGAAGCGCCAATTTTAAGCAAATTATATGCCTGAAATTGGATCGTTTGCCTAGAGCACTGTAACAATTAAGCTGCAAAGCAACTGGATTGCCAGTGCCCGGGCCAACCGGGCCTAGAGCCTGAACTCGTGGCCCAGGTAGACCTCCTTGACCAGGTCATTCGCCAGGATGGTCTGGGCGTCGCCCTCGGCGATCAGCTGGCCATCGTTGACGATATACGCGGTTTCGCAGATATCCAGGGTCTCGCGCACGTTGTGG
The DNA here is from genome assembly GCA_029239415.1 of Pseudomonas sp. Next base: position 2,198 of record JAQZAY010000130.1, read on the forward strand.
TCGGTGATCAGCACACCGATGCCCTTGGCCTTGAGATGATGGATGATCTGCTTGATGTCACCGACCGAAATCGGGTCGACACCGGCAAAGGGTTCGTCGAGCAGGATGAACTTGGGAGCGGTCGCCAGCGCGCGGGCGATCTCGACGCGGCGGCGTTCGCCACCGGACAGGCTCATGCCGAGGTTGTCGCGGATATGGCTGATGTGGAACTCCTGCAGCAGGCTTTCCAGCTCCTTGCGGCGACCGTCGCGATCGATGTCCTTGCGGGTCTCGAGGATCGCCATGATGTTGTCGGCCACCGAGAGCTTGCGGAAGATCGAGGCTTCCTGCGGCAGGTAGCCGATACCGGCCTTGGCGCGACCATGCATGGGCTGGTGGCTGACGTCCAGGTCGTCGATCAGCACGCGGCCCTGATCGGCCTGCACCAGGCCGACGATCATGTAGAAGCAGGTGGTCTTGCCGGCGCCGTTGGGGCCGAGCAGGCCGACGATCTGGCCGCTGTCGATCGACAGGCTGACGTCGCGCACGACTTGCCGGCTCTTGTAGCTCTTGGCCAGGTGCTGCGCTTTGAGGGTCGCCATCTACTCGGCCTTCTTCTTCGGCTGGATCACCATGTCGATGCGCTGGCGCGGGGTGGTGACGTTGCCGCCACGACCGGCGGTGGCGACCTGGGTCTGGGTGTTGTAGACGATCTTCTCGCCTTCGGTGGTGTTGCCCTCGTTCTCGACCTTGGCGCGGTCGGTGAGGATCACCAGTTCCTTCTGCGACTGGTACTGGATGGTGACCGCCCAGCCTTTCATCTTGTCCGGTTTCGCAGCGCTCTGCTGCTGCTCGAAGTAGGCCAGGTTGCCCACCGAGGTGACCACGTCGATGTCGCCGTTGGCGGCCCGGGTGAGGGTCACGGTGTTGCCGGTGATCTTCATCGACCCCTGGGTGATGATGACATCGCCCGTGTAGGTGGCCACGCCTTGCTTGTCATCCAGGTGCGCATTGTCGGCCTGGATGCGGATTGGCTGTTCACGGTCGGTCGGCAGGGCCCAGGCGCTCGCGCTTCCCAGTGCTGCGCTCAGGCTGAGCAAAAAAGGGAGGGTTTTAACGAGCCTCATACTGTCCTCTTACGTTGGACAGCAGGTCCATCCTGCCGTCTTTCAAGTACGCTTTCATTCCCGTGCCCGTGGTGGTGCCACCGGCGCCGTCGATTCTAACGGCTTGCTCTGTCTGCGCATATTGCTTCTGCGGGAATACGGTCATGCGGGTGCTGGTGATGATCATTTCGCGCTGCTTCTCGTCGATGCGGGCAACCCGGACCGAATCGATCAGCTCGACCTCGGTGCCGTCGGGGTTGACCTCGGCGCGCTCGCTCTGCACATGCCAGGGGAACGCCGTGCCGCGATACAGGTGCAGGTCGGGCGTGGTCAGCAGGGTGACTTCGCTGGCCTTGAGGTGCTCGACCTTGTCGGCGGTCATCTCGTACTGGAGCTTGCCGTCGGGCATGAACTGCACGGTATGGGCGTTGACCGCATAGTAGTCGATCGCGCTCTCGTCCACCTGGGCCACCGGCTTGTCGAGGAAGCTCTCGGGGCTGATGTTCCAGTAGCCGACCGCCACCAGCAAGGCGGTTATCACGCTGAACAGCGCGATGGTGCGGATTTTCTTGCTGAACATGGATGGCTCTACAGGTAGTGGGCGTTGGCGGCGTCCAGGTGGCCCTGGGCCTGCAGGATCAGCTCGCAGAACTCGCGCGCGGCACCTTCGCCGCCGCGCGACAGGGTAACACCGTGGGCATGCTGGCGTACGAAGGGCGCGGCGTTGGCCACGGCCATGCCCAGGCCCACGCGGCGGATGACCGGCAGGTCGGGAAGGTCATCGCCCAGGTAGGCGACCTGCTCGTAGCTTAGACCGAGCTGGGCAAGAAGCCCGTCCAGCACCACCAGCTTGTCCTCGCGCCCCTGGAACAGGTGGGGGATGCCGAGGTTCCTGGCACGGCGCTCGACCACCGGGGTCTTGCGCCCGCTGATGATCGCCGTGGTCACGCCCGAGGCCATGAGCATCTTGATGCCCTGGCCGTCGAGGGTGTTGAAGGTCTTGAACTCGCTGCCGTCCTCGAGAAAATACAGGCGCCCATCGGTCAGCACGCCATCGACATCGAAGACCGCCAGCTTGATCGCCTGGCCGCGTTGCATCAGTTCGTCGTTCATCACATCACTCCGGCGCGCAACAGGTCGTGCATGTTCAAAGCCCCGACCGGGTGGTCGGCCTTGTCGACCACGACCAGCGCGCCAATCTTGTGGTCTTCCATGATCTTCAGCGCTTCGGCGGCGAGCATTTCGGGACGGGCGGTCTTGCCGTGGGCCGTCATGACCTCGTCGATGCGGGCGGTATGCACGTCGATGTTGCGGTCCAGGCTACGGCGCAGGTCGCCGTCGGTGAAGATCCCGGCCAACCGCCCGTCGCTTTCGACGACAACGGTCATGCCCAGACCTTTGCGAGACATTTCAAGAAGCGCGTCCTTGAGCAGCGTGCCACGTTGCACCTGGGGCAGTTCGGCGCCCGCGTGCATCACGTTCTCGACCTTGAGCAGCAGGCGGCGGCCGAGTGCGCCACCGGGGTGCGAGAAGGCGAAGTCCTCGGCGGTGAAGCCGCGGGCCTCGAGCAAGGCGATCGCCAGGGCATCGCCGAGCACCAGCGCCGCGGTGGTCGAGGAGGTGGGCGCAAGGTTCAGCGGGCAGGCCTCGTGCTCCACGCGGGCATCGAGGTTGGCCTCGGCGGCCTGGGCCAGGGGCGAGTCAGGGTTGCCGGTCAGGCTGATCATCTTGATGCCCAGGCGCTTGATCAGCGGCAGCAGGGTGATGATTTCGGCAGTGCTGCCGGAGTTGGACAAGGCAAGGATGACGTCGTCACGGGTGATCATGCCCATGTCGCCGTGGCTGGCCTCGGCCGGGTGCACGAAAAACGCCGGCGTGCCGGTGCTGGCCAGGGTGGCGGCGATCTTGTTGCCGATATGGCCCGACTTGCCCATGCCGACCACCACGACCCGGCCGGTGCTGGCCAGGATCAGTTCGCACGCCTTGACGAAGCTGGCGTCGATGCGGGGCAGCAGGCTCTCTACGGCTTCGACTTCCAGGCGCAGGGTACGCTGGGCGGATTGGATCAGCTCGCTGGATTGGCTCATGTCTGGAAATGCAGTGTCTGATGAAAAGTCGCCGATTATAGCGACAATGTGAGAAACCCTCACCTTGTCATTGTCTATACCTGGGTCGCCGCTGGCTGTAGCTGTGCTGAACGAGTGCGGCGACGGTCTTGGGGCGCACCTGCGTCGGGTGCTATAGTTCGCCGCTGTCCGGCCCGCTCGGGGGCGTGTGTGCCTCCATGATGGGGGCAGACGTCCAGTTGACGAGGCCGCATCGCAAGGAGTCTAGATGAGTTTGGATAGCGCCTACGCGGTCGAGTTGAAGGGCGTCACCTTCAAGCGCGGTTCGCGCAGCATCTTCAACAATGTCGACATACGTATCCCCCGTGGCAAGGTGACCGGCATCATGGGTCCGTCGGGCTGTGGCAAGACGACCTTGCTGCGCCTGATGGGGGCCCAGCTGCGCCCGTCGGGCGGCGAGGTGTGGGTTGCCGGGCAGAACCTGCCGACATTGTCGCGAGGCGATCTGTTCGACGCCCGCAAGCAGATGGGCGTGCTGTTCCAGAGCGGCGCCCTGTTCACCGACCTCGACGTCTTCGAGAACGTCGCGTTTCCCCTGCGCGTACACACCCAGCTGCCCGACGAGATGATCCGCGACATCGTGCTGATGAAGCTGCAGGCCGTGGGCCTGCGCGGGGCCATCGAGCTGATGCCCGACGAGCTGTCCGGCGGCATGAAGCGCCGCGTGGCCCTGGCCCGTGCCATCGCGCTGGACCCGCAGATCCTCATGTACGACGAGCCGTTCGTCGGCCAGGACCCGATCGCCATGGGCGTGCTGGTGCGCCTGATCCGCCTGCTCAACGACGCCCTGGGCATCACCAGCATCGTGGTTTCCCACGACCTGGCCGAAACCGCGAGCATCGCGGACTACATCTATGTGGTCGGTGATGGCCAGGTGCTGGGGCAGGGCACGCCCGACGAGCTGATGGGCTCGGACAACCCGCGCATCCGCCAATTCATGAAGGGTGACCCGGACGGTCCGGTGCCTTTCCATTTTCCCGCGCCTGATTACCGCGCCGATCTGCTGGGGGCGCGTTGATGCGCAAGAAATCGTTACTTGAACGCGTGCGCCTGTTCGGCCGCTCGGCCATCGACGTGGTGGCGGTGCTCGGCCGCTCCTGCCTGTTCCTGGGGCATGCGCTGATCGGCCGCGGGGGCATCGGCGGCAGCTTCCAGTTGCTGGTCAGGCAGCTCTACTCGGTCGGCGTGCTGTCGCTGGCGATCATCATCGTGTCGGGTGTGTTCATCGGCATGGTGCTGGCGCTGCAGGGCTACAGCATCCTCACCCAGTACGGGTCCGAGCAGGCGGTGGGGCAGATGGTCGCCCTGACACTGCTGCGCGAGCTGGGCCCGGTGGTCACCGCGCTGCTGTTCGCGGGCCGCGCGGGCTCGGCGCTGACCGCCGAGATCGGCAACATGAAATCCACCGAGCAGTTGTCGAGCCTCGAGATGATCGGGGTCGACCCGCTCAAGTACATCGTCGCCCCGCGCCTGTGGGCGGGCTTCATCTCGCTGCCGCTGCTGGCGTTGATCTTCAGCGTGGTGGGCATCTGGGGCGGCTCGTGGGTCGCCGTCGACTGGCTGGGCGTCTATGAAGGTTCGTTCTGGGCCAACATGCAGAACAGCGTCTCCTTCACCGAGGACGTATTGAACGGGCTGGTCAAGAGCCTGGTCTTTGCCTTCGTCGTCACCTGGATCGCCGTGTTCCAGGGCTACGACTGCGAGCCCACCTCGGAAGGGATCAGCCGTGCCACCACCAGGACCGTGGTCTATGCCTCGCTGGCAGTACTGGGTCTGGACTTTATTCTGACCGCTTTGATGTTTGGAGATTTCTGATGCAAAACCGCACCCTGGAAATCGGTGTCGGCCTGTTCCTGCTGGCCGGGATCCTGGCGCTGCTGCTGCTGGCCCTGCGCGTCAGTGGCCTGTCCGCCAGCCCGAGTACCGATACCTATAAAGTTTATGCCTACTTCGACAATATCGCCGGTTTGACTGTCAGAGCCAAGGTGACCATGGCGGGCGTGACCATCGGCAAGGTCACCGCCATCGATCTGGACCGCGACTCCTATACCGGCCGGGTGACGCTGCAGCTGGACAAGACTGTCGACAACCTGCCGACCGACTCCACTGCCTCGATCCTGACCGCCGGGTTGCTGGGGGAGAAGTACATCGGCCTGAGCGTGGGCGGCGAGGATGCCGTGCTCAAGGACGAAGGCGTCATCCATGACACCCAGTCCTCGCTGGTGCTGGAAGACCTGATTGGCAAGTTCCTGCTCAATTCCGTTGGCAAAGAAGCTAAATAGACAAGCGAATAAGGAGTTTTCATGATCTCGATTCTGCGACGTGGCCTGCTGGTCCTGCTGGCTTCCCTGCCGATGCTGGCGATGGCGGCACCCGGGCAGTCGGCCCATGACCTGATCCAGGGCACCACCGACAAGCTGCTGGCCGACCTCAAGGCCAACAAGCAGACCTACCAGACCAACCGCGAGGCGTTCTACCAGGCGCTCAACGGCATCCTCGGGCCGGTCGTCGATGCCGATGGCATTTCCAGGAGCATCATGACCGTCAAGTATTCGCGCCAGGCAACCCCTGAGCAGATGCAGCGCTTCCAGGAGAACTTCAAGCGCAGCCTGATGCAGTTCTATGGCAATGCCCTGCTCGAGTACAACAACCAGGGCATCAAGGTCGATCCGGCCAAGGATGAAAGCGGCGAGCGCACCAGCGTCGGCATGAAGGTCACCGGCAACAACGGCGCGATGTACCCGGTGTCGTACACCCTGCAGAAGATCGGCGGCGAGTGGAAGGTGCGCAACGTGATCGTCAATGGCATCAACATCGGCAAGCTGTTCCGTGACCAGTTCGCCGATGCCATGTCGCGCAACGGCAACGACCTGGACAAGACCATCGACGGCTGGGCCGGTGAAGTGGCCAAGGCCAAGCAGGCTGCCGACAGCTCGCCGGAGAAGGAAGTCCAATGAGCGAGGCAGGCGTGAGCATGGCCGAGCCAGGCGTCCTGCGCCTGACCGGCGTGCTGGACTACCGCAGCGGTCCGGTCCTGCGCAAGGACGGCAAGGCGCTGATCGGCGCCTGTCGCGAGCCGCGCCTGGTGCTCGACTGCTCCGAGGTCCTCAAGTCTTCGAGTGTCGGGTTGTCGTTGCTGCTGGCCTTCATGCGCGATGGCCAGTGCGCAGGCAAGACCTGCGAACTGCGCGGCATACCCGAAGACATGCGGGAAATCGCCCAGGTCTATGACCTGGACGAGGTGCTGGCGGTCTGATGGCCCCCGGCTCGAAGGTGGCCCCTCGGTCAGCGTGCTCGTTCATGGGCTTCGCAGGCGAGGGGCTTTTTTGTATGATGGCCGACCCGCGCGCACAGGGCGCCGATTGAGGTTGAGCATGCAGGCCGTAGAAGTTAAACGCTTCCTTGAAGAAAAATTGCCAGGAACCCGCGTAGAAGTAGAGGGTGAAGGCTGCAACTTCCAGTTGAACGTCATCAGCGACGAGCTGGCTGGCCTGAGCCCGGTCAAGCGCCAGCAAGCGATCTATGCTCACCTGAACCCGTGGATTGCCGACGGCAGTATCCATGCGGTAACCATGAAATTTTTCAGCAGCGCAGCCTGGGCTGAGCGCACCTGAGCCAACTTGGCGGCGAGACTCCAATGGACAAACTGATTATTACTGGCGGCGCACGCCTTGACGGCGAGATCCGCATTTCCGGGGCAAAGAACGCTGCCCTGCCGATCCTGGCCGCGACCTTGCTGGCCGATGGGCCGGTGACGGTCGGCAACCTGCCGCACCTGCACGACATCACCACCATGATCGAGCTGTTCGGGCGCATGGGCATCGAGCCTGTGATCGACGAGAAGCTGGCCGTGGAAATCGACCCGCGCACCATCAAGACCCTGGTCGCGCCCTATGAGCTGGTCAAGACCATGCGCGCCTCGATCCTGGTACTCGGCCCCATGGTCGCGCGCTTCGGCGAGGCTGAAGTCGCCTTGCCTGGCGGCTGCGCCATTGGCTCGCGTCCGGTCGACCTGCACATCCGCGGCCTT
>JAQZAY010000131.1 GCA_029239415.1 Pseudomonas sp.
GGAAGCTGACTGCATGCAACTCAACGCCGCCCTGCTGATCGCCACCCCGTGCGATGAAGAAGAAGAGAACATGGCCACCCTGTGCTGCTCGTGCACCGGTGGGCAGCTGTTCCTGATGACGCGTTACCCGGACGAAGACACGCTCGACCTGACCTTGGGCGAGGATTTCTCCACCCTCGACGCGTTGACGGTGACGCTGGGGCGTGAGCGGCTGCTGATCGAGGTGGCCGAGGGTGACCGCGATGCGCTCAACGGGCAGACCACGCTGGAGATCCTGCACAGCACGCAGGGCGAGGACTGGCAGGAGGTGGCGCTGACGTTGCGCACGATCCTGGACGGCATCGGAACGTTGGTGGTGGAGGACTGAAGGCGCAGCGCTGGATTGAAAGGCGGTAGGGTGCGGGGCTGACGTCGTTCGGCGCTGGCGGCCAGTGGGCTGCTTTTACGGGCCCGTTGGGCCCGATCGCGGCACAGGGGCCGCTCAGATGGACCGCGCCCTACTTCCAGCTCAGCACTACGGCCCCATGTGAGCGGCCCCAGTGCCGCGATCGGGCCTGCAAGGCCCGTAGCATCAGCGCCGCCAGCCGTCATCCGTTGGCCCGAGAAGCTCAGCCCACCACTTCACCGCCCGAGCATGATCTTCACGCCCAACCCGACGAACACCGTCCCTGCCACCCGGTCGAGCACCTTGCCCGCCCCTGGCCGGCGTCGCAGCCATTGCCCGATGGCGCCGGAAAAATACCCCAGCAACCCGAACAGCACTGCCGCCTGCAGCGTGAAGATCAGCCCCAGCGCGCCCAGCTGCCACGCCACCTGACCCTGCTCGGCGACCACGAACTGCGGCAGGAACGACAGGAAGAACAGCACCACCTTCGGGTTGATCGCATTGGCCAGGCAGCCCTTGAGGAACAACCGCCCCAGCGAGACCTCCTCGTCCTGCACCGTGGCCACCTGCACCGCCCCGGCACTGCGCCAGGCGTTGTAGCCCAGCCAGACCAGGTACAACCCGCCGACGATCTTGAGCACGGTGAACGCTGTAGGTGATGCGGCGATCAGCGCGCTGACACCGATCACGGCCAGCAGGGTATGGCTCAGGCAGCCGAAGGCGCAGCCCAGGCCGAAGGCGATGCCCTGCCGGCGCCCTTTCGACACGCCCATGCCCAGGACCATCAGGTTGTCCGGCCCGGGAGTGGCGGTGATCAGGAGGGCGGCGAGGAGAAAACCGAGGCATTGGTGCAGGGTCAGCATGGGGATGTCCGTTCCAGGCAAGTGGCAAGTGGCAAGTGGCAAGTGGCAAGTGGCAAGTGGCAAGTGGCAAGGGTCGCTGGCGGCCGACGGCCTGTCAATCGATCCTGGCGCTTCCATCACCCGCGCAGGTCATGCCGCTCACACGCTCCGAGTCACTCCTCCGTCGACCCTGAGGTTCTGCCCCGTGATGTACGCCGCGCCGTCACTGGCCAGGAAGGCGATGGTCGCGGCCACCTCCTCACTGCGCCCGTAGCGCTGCAGCGGCACGCTAGCCCGGCGTTCCTCGGTGGCGGGCAGGCTGTCGATCCAGCCAGGCAGCACGTTGTTGATGCGCACGTTGTCGGCGGCGTAGGTGTCGGCGAACAGCTTGGTGAAGGCCGCCAGCCCGGCGCGGAAGACGCCTGAGGTAGGAAACAGCGCATTGGGCTCGAAGGTCCAGGCGCTGGAAATGTTGATGATCGCCCCGCCGCCTTGCGCCTGCATGAACGGCGCCACCAGACGGGTCGGACGCACGACGTTGAGCAGGTAGGTGTCCAGACCGGCGTGCCAGTCGGCATCGCTGAGCTCGAGGATCGGGGCCCGCGGCCCGTGACCGGCGCTGTTGACCAGCACATCCACCCGTCTCCAGCGGGCCATGACCGCGTCCACCAGACGCTGGAGGTCTTCGACGGACTGGTTGCTGCCGGTGACGCCAACGCCGCCCAAGGCCTTGGCCAGGGCCTCGCCCTTGCCCGAGGACGACAGGATGCCGACCTTGAAACCGTCGGCGGCCAGCCGTTGCGCCGCTGCTGCACCCATGCCGCTGCCGCCGGCGGTGATGATCGCTACCTTTTCGCCTGTCATGTTGCCTCCGATCGCGTGAGAAGTGCGTGAGCGACCACTCTAGCGAGCAGCCCACCTGCGAGGCAGACAGCACTCGGCCGTCGAGCCAGTAGCTCAGCTATCGGCTGCCTGCTGCCTCAACCAGTCGATGACGGCCGGCAAGACGCTCGACTGGCCGGCCTTGCGTGGCCACACGGCATAGAACGCGGCGTCAGGACGCACGACGTGATCGAGCACCTGGACCAGCCGACCATTGGCCAGGTCACGGACGATGAAAGCGCGGTCGACCAGCGCGATGCCCTGCCCGTCGAGGGCAGCCTCGATCGCCAGGGACGTCTGATTGAAGCGCACATGACGCGCGGTGGGCCGGACGATCCCCGGGCCGACGGCGGCGAGCAGCGTTGGCCACAGGTCGTGGGCATCGTGCAGGATCGCCACCTCACCTGCCCACGGTGCCGTCAATACGCCGTGCTCGTTCAGCAGCCGAGGGCTGGCCACGGCGATGACGCGTGGCTCGAACAGCAATTGGGCATTGAGTCCGGCACCGAACGGAGGTCGTCCATGGCGCACGGCCAGGTCCACCCGGTCGGCCTGGAACTGCGCCAGCCGGTCGCTGGCCAGCACGTTCAGGTCGATGCGCGGATGCCGTTCGGCGAACAGGCCGAGCCGGGGAATCAGCCAGCGCGAAGCGAAGCTGGGGGTGACGCTGACGGTGATGCGCCCGGCATCCGGGTAGAGCCGCTGGGTTGCTGCCTCGATCAGGCTCAGCGCTTCGCGCACGCTGGTGCTGTAACCGTGCCCGGCGGTCGTGAGCGCTACGCCACGCGCCAGACGATCGAACAGACGAATGCCCAGGTGCGCTTCGAGCCCACGAACCTGCTGGGCGACCGCCGCCTGGGTCACGCCCAGCGCCTCGGCGGCCAGCCGAAAATTGCCGTGTTGTGCCACGGCGTCGAAGACCCGCAGCGTGTTGAGCGAGGGCAAGGCAGGCAAGGGGGTGGGCATGCGGGTCACGACCGGGCACGGGGTGGGAGACGTGGGCATGAGGCTACCGCCATTGTCAGGCAAAAGAAATGCGCAGGGCCCGGCGCTGGCGTCTCTTCTCCGGCTGAACATTCCCCTGGCACGGCCAGTCACACGCACAGCGACCGAACGAGGTGACCCATGAGCCTGATACCCGAGCTGTCCACCCCCGCCCACGCACTGATCTGCGGGGCGAGCCAGGGCATCGGGCTGGCGCTGTGCGACGCCTTGCTGGCCCGCGACGATGTGGCCTGCGTGTGGGCCGTGGCGCGCACCGCCACGCAAAGTCCAGGGCTGGCGGCGCTGAGCGAACGTCACGGCCAGCGCCTCGATCGGCTGGACTGCGATGCACGTCAGGAATCGTCGCTCGCCGAACTGGCTGCACATGTGGGGAGCCAGGGCACACCCTTGAACCTGGTGATCAGTACCTTGGGCATCCTGCACCAGGACGGCGCACGGGCCGAAAAGAGTCTGGCGCATGTGGACCTGGCCAGCCTCCAGGCGAGTTTCGCGACCAACACCTTCGCGCCGGTGCTGCTGCTCAAACACCTGCTGCCCCTGCTGCGCAAGCAGCCGGCGACTTTCGTCGCCCTGTCGGCCCGGGTCGGCTCCATCTCCGACAACCGCCTGGGCGGGTGGTACAGCTACCGCGCCAGCAAGGCCGCGCTCAACCAGTTGCTGCGCACCGCCAGCATCGAGCTGCGCCGCCTCAACCCGGCCTCGACGGTGCTGGCGCTGCACCCCGGGACGACCGATACACAGCTTTCCGAACCGTTCCAGAAGAACGTGCCGACCGAGCGGCTGTTCGACCCGGCGTTCGCCGCGCGTTGCCTGCTCGAACAGGTGGCATGCCATGGGGCCGCCGACAGTGGCAGTTTCTGGGCCTGGGACGGTCAGCCGATCGAATGGTGAAGCGGCATCCGCCCGTGGGTTGAACACCTGGTCGTCGATTTGTAAGCTGCCGGACCCGTCGCACCGGCGATGGACCTGACAAGGACGACACAGGCATGTGGCAACAGATCGTGAATTTTACCCTCGTCATTGTGGTATTCCTGGGGCTGTTGAAGCTCATTTCGTATCAGCGTGCGCGCTCGCGTCGTCAGCTGGACGATGAATTCGCGGCAGCGCTGAGCGCGCAGGGCGTCCAGCACTGGGCGCTGCTGGTGGACAAGGTCACCCTGCCCAGTACCGACCAGACGGCGGAGGTCTACCGGATCGTGCGCGCCGACACGGACCGCCATTTTCTCTACACCAAGATCGGCCGAGCGGCCGGCGTGCTCGTGCCGCTGTCCCGCGAGCGGGCCTTGCAGGCCGTGCGCGTGGTCGGTCAGTAGAGCCGATACGCGCCAGATGCGGCTTGCCCGATAGGCCAGCCGCCTGAAAACGGGTACCCTGTCGCCGGCCCGATGCTGCCCGCCGCTCGCCCCTCGCTGGAAGGTGAAAGCATCGTCCCCCTGCCCTTTGCACGTCTTTTGACAGTCGAGCCCCGGCAACGCGAGCACCTGACGCTTCACTGTTCAGGAGGCACCATGATCACCGCCACACGCGCCAAACAGATGGCCAAGTCCCTGCGCACCTCGCTCGCGACGCGTGAGCACGCGCTGTCGCACTCCACCGCCCTGGAGCTGGTCGCCCGGCAACTGGGCTACAAGGACTGGAACACGGCCGCCGCCATGCTGCCCATCGAGCCTGATCCTGCTTCGATCCGCTTCGAGCGCCCGATACCGATCTTGCGCATGTTCGACGAGGCCAAGGCGCGGGAATTCTACTTGGAGTTCCTGGGGTTCAGCGTCGAGTTCGAGCACCGTTTCGAACCGGGTCTGCCCTTGTACCTGGGGCTGGTACGCGCCGGGTTGCACCTGCACCTGTCCGAACACCATGGCGATGCCAGCCCAGGTTCGACGGTATTCGTGTGGATGCATCAGGTCGAGCGCCTGCGCGACGAGCTGCAGGCCAAGGGGTATGGCTACGGACGGCCCGAGATCGTCGAGCAGCCGTGGGGCAGGCTGCTGGAAGTGCATGACCCGTTCGGCAACCGGATCCGGTTTTGTGAAGCCTGAGTGACCGCAGCGGTACAAGCGATCACGGACCTGTGGGAGCGGGCTTGCCCGCGATAGCGTCCGCTCCATCACCGCCTGAATCGCGGGCAAGCCCGCTCCCACACCGGGGGTGAACCGCTCTGTCAGGTCAGCAATGGGGTCCACAGCGTGTTAGGTAAAGACGTTGAAAGGCCCACAGATCCCTCCCGCCATGAGGGCATGGAGGACTACTCACTGCATGAGGCCGCCCCCCCTCCCCGGCCCCGCACCACCTAGCCACCGCTGCCACGCAGCAACGCATTGACGTTCGCCCCCAGCGTGTCCAGCCCGAACGGCTTGGTCAGTACCGCCGTGGCGACCTCGTCCGCACACGGGTCGAGCACGTGGGGGTGGGCGTAACCGGTCATGAACAGCACCGGCAGACCGGGCCGTAGCTCACGGCCGACCTGCGCCAGGCGGCGGCCGTTCATCCCGCCCGGCAGGCCGATGTCGGTGACCAGCAGGTCGATGCGCTGCACCGAACGCAGCCACTCCAGCCCAGCGACGCTGTCCGCCGCCTCGATCACCCGGTACCCCAGGCCACCCAACACCTCACTGACGAACATGCGTACCGACGTCTCGTCATCCACCACCAGCACCACCTCGCCCGAGGCAACCGGCGTGCTGCCCGCGCCTTCAGGCACCGGTTCAGGCACCTTGGGCTGCAGCGCATGCACGGGCAACTGCAACGACACCTGGGTGCCCTCGCCTTCCTGCGAGCAGATCCGTACCTGCCCGCCGGACTGTTTGGCGAACCCATAGATCATCGACAACCCAAGCCCGGTGCCGGCGCCCACCGGCTTGGTGGTGAAGAAGGGCTCGCACGCCCGGGCCAGCGTCTGCGGACTCATGCCTGCGCCATTGTCGACGACGCGAATGGTCAGGAAGCGCCCGGGACTCAGCTCGGTATCCAGGTCAGGGCCCGCAGCCAATTCGCTGTCGAAGGTCTCGATGAGGATGTCACCGCCTTCGCCCAGGGCATCGCGGGAGTTGATGCACAGGTTGAGCAGGGCATTTTCCACTTGCGCCGGGTCGACCAGGCAGATGTTGGCCTCGGCCCGTGCCTGGACCGTCAGGGTGATGCCGGGCCCGACCGAACGACGGATCAGCTCTTCGATGCCGACCACCAGGGCGTTGACATCGGTGGGCACCGGCAGCAGCGTCTGGCGCCTGGAAAACGCCAGCAGCCGGTGGGTCAGCGCCGCTGCACGCTGGGCTGCGCCCCGGGCCACGGACAGGTAGCGTTCGAGATCGGCGGTGCTGCCCTGGGCGAAGCGCAGGCCGATCAGGTCGAGGCTGCCGGTGATGCCGGCCAGCAGGTTGTTGAAGTCGTGCGCGATGCCGCCGGTCAACTGCCCGACGGCTTCCATCTTCTGCGACTGACGCAGGGCAGCCTCGACCGCTTCGCGCTCGGCGATGGCCTCGGCGATGCGTGCCTCGAGGGTCCGGTTGAGGTCGAGCAAGGCGGTTTCGGCATTCTTCTTGGCGGTCACGTCGATGGACGAGCCGATCAGCCCGACCACCTCGCCCTCGTCATCGACCAGCGGAGCCTTGACCGAGAGCCAGACGGCCGCCGACCCATCGGGCATGTCGACCTGCTCCTCGACCTGCTCGGCCTTGCCGGCCTGCATGATGCGCTGGTCGGTCTCCATGATGCGCAGGGCCTGCGCCTTGTCCTCGAGAAACTCCAGGTCGGTCTTGCCCAGGTAGAACTCCGGCGGCTTGCCGATCAGGCGCGTGGTGCCGTGGTTGGCCACCAGCATGCGCCCCTCGCGGTCCTTGGCATAGACCACACCGGGCACGGCCGCCGCGAAGGTGCGCAGCAGCGTGGACATGCGGTCACGCTCGGCCTCGGCGGCGCGGCGCGATTCGATGTCCATGAGAATGCCGGGGAAGCGTATCGCCACCCCGTCGGCATCGAGCTCCACCCGGCCATTGGCCTCCACCCAGCGGAACGAGCCATCGGCATGCCGTACCCGGTACTCGCAGCGGTAGGCACCGCCGCGCTGCATGGTCTGGTGGATGCTGTCGGAGACCCGCTCGCGGTCATCGGGGTGTATGGAGACGAAGGCATGTTCGATCGGCATGCCGCTCAGGCATTGGCGCACCGGCAGACCGAAGGTGCGCGAGAAGCGTTCGTCGGCCTTGACGCAGTTGTCCGGGATGTCCCACACCCAGGTGCCGATGATCGCACCGGCGTCCAGCGCCAGTTGCAGCCGTTCCACCGCATCGTGGGGGAATCCCGGCGCCTGCGCCGCTACCGCGTCGGCTGTAGGAAGGGCCTGAGCAATGTCTCGGTCCATGAAAGGTCTCGATAGTCGTTGCGCGAAAGGACGTCAGGGAATTGCGCCCTTCCCGTCGATTGCCTGATCGTGCCGGTCTGGGGTATCGACCGCCGTGTAAGTGTAGGAAAGCTCTGACACCTTGGGCAGCGTGATGACTCGGGGCACATCATAAACAGATCGTGTGAGTGTGCCGAGTGCCGGCATCGTCGTCCTCTCACCCGACGTCGGCGCGAGGCGGCCAGAGGTCGCACGGATTTGACCACGCGATCAACTCTGCTTAGGGTGAGCGGCCTTTTCGCAGTCGAGCGTCTCATGTCTGTCCGTAAGCCCATCCCCTACACGGTCTACCTGCTGGGGTTGACCATCTTCTCCCTGGTGACCGCCGAATTCATGGTCGCCGGCATGATGCCCGCCCTGGCCCAGGCGTTCTCCGTCAGCCTGGCGCAGATCGGCAACCTGATCGCCTACTACGCGGTCGGCATGGCGCTGGGCGGGCCGCCGGTCACGGTGCTGCTGTTGGCCAAGGGCGTCAGCAACAAGCGGGCGCTGGTGGGGCTGCTGGGCGTGTACGTGGCCGCGGGCGCCCTGGCTGCAGCCGCGTCATCCTATGAAGTGCTGGCGCTGGCGCGGATCGTCATGGGCGTGTCGAGCGCCGCCTGCATCGGCTTGTGCATGACGCTGTGCGCGGGCCTGGTCACCCCTGCATACCGGGGTCGAGCGGTAGCCATCGTCCTGGCAGGGCTGATGCTGTCACCGGTGATCGGCGTGCCGCTGACCGCCTGGGTCTCCCAGCATGCCGGCTGGCGTGCCAGCTCCTGGCTGGTGGTCGGCCTGGCCCTGGCCTGCACGCTGCTCGCCGCCACCCGCCTGCCGCACGAGGATGCCCACGGCGATGCGGGGCTGCGCCGCCAGTTGTCGACCGTGCGCAACCGCGGATTGTGGGCGGCCTACCTGACCAGCGGCCTGATCATCGGCGCGACCTTCGCCGCCTTCAGCTACTGCACGCCGATCTTCATCGAGGAGGTCGGCATCGCACCCGAACACATCGCGCCACTGCTGGCGCTGTACGGCGTGGCCAACGTCATCGGCAATGCCGTGGTGGGGCGTCACGCCGACCGCCACCTGCGTGCGCTGTTGACCGGCGGGTTGATGCTGATGGTACTGGCGCTGGCGGGTTTCGCCTTGGCCGAGGGCCATGTGTGGTTGAACGTCGGCTGCTTCCTGGCCCTGGGGTTGACCGGGGTGGCATTGAACCCGGCAATGGTGGCCCGGGTGATGACCGCAGCCGAACCGGTGGCGCTGGTCAATACCTTGCACACCTCGGTGATCACGGCCGGGCTGGCCTTCGGCAGCTGGGCGGGCGGTGCGGCGATCAGCGCCGGGTTCGGCCTGCGCGCACCGCTGTGGGTAGGCGTCGGAATGGCGGCGCTGGGCCTGCTGAGCATGGGGTTCGCCTACGCAGGGCGCTCGGCACCGCGCGAACTGGCGTGTGGGGTTGCCCCCTAGGCCTCAGCGGGCACGCCGCCACGCACGCCACCCGCAGACCAGCAGCACGGCGCCGGGGACCAGCAGACCGCAGGCGGTGTACAGGAACGCCGGTTGACCAGCGGCGCCGATGGCCGCAAAGGTCATGCCCAGAATGGTCAGCGGCAGACCGGCGAACAGGTACGGCGTGCGGGGGGTGTGATTCATGTCGAGCATCCTTTCGATCGGGTGGGCGGGTCGCGCTGGGGACAGCATAAAGCAGGGCCGGCCTGGATGCATGCGACAAAGGTTGGTCGCGAGGGTGTAAAGGGGGACCGGGCGGTTTGGCTGCAGGTTTCCCCTGACCTGCCGGAGTGGCTGGTTTTATGGGCCCTTCGGTCCAGGCCTTTCAACGTCTTTACCTAACACGATGTGAACCGCATTGCTGATCTGGCAGAGCGGTTCACCCTCTGTGTGGGAGCGGGCTTGCCCGCGATGC
>JAQZAY010000132.1 GCA_029239415.1 Pseudomonas sp.
CACCCAGCGGCCTTCGGTACCGGGCATCGGTAGCGGCTCGATGTCTTTCTCGTTGGTGACGAACGCTTCCGGCAGGGCCAGGCCCTCGACTTTCTGGTAGTGCTTGCGCAGCCAGTGGAAGGTGACATTGGCCTGGCTGTTGTTGCGCAGGCTCCAGTCGGCGCCTGGTGGAATGAAGGCATAGCCGCCCGGCGCCAGGGTGTGGTGCTTGCCCTGCAAGGTGATGTCGACCTCGCCTTCGACCACGAACAGCACCGCTTCGGCATTTGCATCGAGCTCGGGACGCTCGCTGCCGCCCTCGGGGGCGAGTTCGACAATGTACTGCGAGAAGGTTTCGGCAAAGCCGGTCAATGGACGGGCAATCACCCACATGCGCATCTTGTCCCAGAACGGCAAGTGACTGGTGACGATGTCACGCATCACGCCTTTGGGGATGATCGCATAGGCTTCGGTGAACATGGCACGGTCGGTCAGCAGCTCGGTCTGAGCTGGATGCCCACCGTGAGGGGCGAAGTAGGAAGCGTTCGACATGGACAGTCTCGATTTGTTGTTATTCCCTGCCTTGGCCGTACCGGCTGGCACGGCGGGGGGATGTGGACACGATATCGAACAGCCGGCTACATCCACAAATTAAATGTTGAAATACTCGGTATTCGCTTGGTAAATGAACTGACGGCTTGGTGATGCTGACGCAGGCTTGGCTAAAAGGTGGGACTGCAGGGAACACGACGTTATACTCGCGCCCCGTTTCAACATGTCCGAGTATTCAGATGGGTCTTTCTGTTACTGCTACTCCCGAACCGCGTCGCTTCGGCGCGCCGCTGTTCGCCCTTGCACTCCTGCTGGCCGGGGCCTGGTTCCTGAACACCACCGCAGGCTCGCGCCAGGTACTGCTGCTGATGGTCGGCGCAGCCCTGGGGCTGACGCTGTACCACGCCGCCTTTGGCTTTACCTCGGCCTGGCGAGTATTCATCACCGAACGCCGCGGTGCCGGCCTGCGGGCGCAGATGGTGATGCTGGCGCTTGCGGTCGTGCTGTTCTTCCCCGCCTTGTCGGCCGGCAGCCTGTTTGGCCAGCCTGTCACTGGCCTGGTGGCGCCGGCTGGCGTCTCGGTGGTATTCGGTGCCTTCATCTTCGGCATCGGCATGCAATTGGGGGGCGGCTGCGCCTCGGGCACGCTGTTCACCGTAGGTGGTGGCAACGCGCGCATGCTGGTGACGCTGCTGTTCTTCATCATTGGCTCGGTGACTGCGACGCATCACGCCGATTGGTGGTTTGCACTGCCGGCCTTCCCGGCCACCTCCATCGTCCAGGCATTGGGCGTCATGCCGGCGCTGCTGGCGAGCCTTGCGGTATTCAGTCTGATCGCGGGGCTCACGGTGGTCATGGAAAAGCGCCGGCACGGCCAGTTGCAAGCACCCCTGGCCAGCCAACAGCAAGGCCTGGGACGGTTCGTGCGAGGGCCGTGGCCACTGCTGTGGGGCGCCGTTGCCCTGGCCCTGCTCAACTACGCGACGCTTGCCCTGGCAGGGCGCCCGTGGGGCATCACGTCTGCATTTGCCCTCTGGGGCGCCAAGGCGCTTACCGGGCTGGGGGTCGATGTCGGCGCCTGGGCGTTCTGGCAGGCCCCGGCCAACGCCAAGGCGCTGGCCGAGCCATTATGGAGAGACATCACCACGGTCATGGACATCGGTATCGTCCTGGGAGCCTTGCTGGCGGCGGGGCTGGCCGGGCGATTCGCCCCCAACCTGAACATCCCGCTGCGCTCCCTGGTCGCCGCGGTGATCGGCGGCCTGCTGCTCGGCTACGGCTCGCGCCTTGCCTACGGCTGCAAAATCGGCGCCTACTTCAGCGGCATCGCCTCGGGCAGCGTCCACGGGTGGCTATGGCTGGTAGCTGCATACGCAGGCAATCTCATCGGCGTGCGCCTGCGGCCGATGTTCTTTGCAGGCGAGCGGCAGGCATCCGTGCTCAGCGGTTGCTGAAGCAGCCTCGACCATTGCTGCATGAGGTGCATTGATCATCTGCACTCGGCCCGGATTGTCCATGCCGGTGCAGCTGTCTAGGCTGGGGCCTTCATCGATCATGAGAAGGACCCCGACATGGCAGCTCGCATCGTGCTCAACCAGACCGGCGCGCCGGACGTCATGCAGCTTGAAGACATCACCCCCCACACTCCGGGCCACGGCGAAGTGTGGCTCGAACAGACCGCCATGGGGGTGAACCCGCTGGATGTGCTGCAACGCAGCGGCGGTGTGCCACTGGCGCTGCCCTGCGGCCTGGGCCTGGAAGGGGCCGGAAGGGTCATGGCGATCGGTGCAGGGGTAGACCATGTGGCGGTGGGCGATCGAGTCGGATATGCCACCGGCCCGCTGGGTGCCTACGCCAGCGCGCGGTTGTATCCGGCCGAGCGGCTGGTGAAACTGCCGCCTTCGCTCAGCGAGGAGCACGCCGCCGCCGTGCTGTTCAAGGGCATCACGGCCCAATACCTGCTCAAGACAACCTACGCGGTCGGCCCTGGGACCCGTGTGCTGATGTACGGGGCCGCTGGCGCGCTCGGGCAACTGATGGTGCCTTGGGCCAGACACCTGGGGGCGATGGTCATCGGCGTGGTGTCCAGACAGCAGAGCGTTGCCCGAGCGTACCAGGCCGGGTGTGATCATGTGCTGGTCTTCGATGCCCCGACCCTGGCGGCCCAGGTCAATGACTTGACCCATGGGCACAAGGTCGATGTGGTCTATGACTCGGTCGGCAAGGTTTCGCTCGACGCCTCCCTGGACAGCTTGCGCCCGCGTGGCGTGCTGGTGTCGTTTGGCGCGACCTCGGGAGCGCCGGCGCCGATCGAGCTGGCGACCCTCAATGCCAAGGGTTCGCTGTTCGTGACCCGGCCGTCGCTGGCCGCGCACACCAGCACCGCCGAGCAATACCAGCAGCGCGCTGCCGACGTGCTGGACGCCGTCGCCACAGGTATCATCCAGCCGAGGATCTGGCGCAGCTATCCCCTGGCCGAGGCGGCCCGGGCCCACCAGGATCTGCAGCAAGGGCTGTCGCAGGGGGCGTTGATCCTGACCGCATGAGGGGTCACGGCATCGCTGCGCGGCGGCCTGCCCACCCGGATTGGAAGAAGATCGCCATGGACCCATTCGACAGTCGCCAGGCCGACGAGCTTGCAACCTTGCTGGCGCTCCACGCCCAAGGTTCCTTCGCCGCGGCCGGACGCCTGCTGCAACGCCACCCTTCGGTGCTGTCTCGCCGGCTTGGCGGCCTGGAACAGCGGCTGGGCATCCGGCTTGTGGAGCGCACTACGCGGCAATTGCGTTTCACTGATGAAGGCGAGCGCCTGGTCGAACGCCTGCGCCTGGCTGCCCGGCTGATCAGCGAGGCAGAGCAGGAGGCTTCCCTGGGCGCCGCCGAGGTCCGTGGGCGCCTGCGCCTGGCATTGCCAGGGGCCATGGGTCGGCGCTGGCTCAGCGGCATGCTGGCGGACTTTGTGCTGGCCTATCCGCAGATCACCGTGGAAGCCGAGTATGCCGATCGCTTCGTCGACATTGTCGGCGAGGGCTTCGACGCGGCCATTCGGATCGGCGAACTGGCGGACAATCGATTGGTGGCCAGCAAGCTCTGCGATCACCTGAGGATCCTCTGCGCATCGCCTGCCTATCTGGACAAGCGGGGTGAGCCTCAACGCCCTGATGATCTGGAATCACATAATTGCTTGGGCTTCAATGGCTTGAGATCGTTTCCTGAGTGGAGACTCACCTGTGGAACATACCAGGAAACGATCCGTGTCCGTGGGTCGCTGATCGGCAATGACAGCGAAGCCCTGCTGGAGGCAGCGCGTCGTGGGGTAGGAATAATCGCAGGAGGCGACTGGTTGATGGGCGATGACCTGGAGGCCGGAAGACTGGTCCGGGTGCTGCCAGACTGGCAACTCGATGTCGCCGCAGGGATCTATCTGGTGCGCCCTTCGGCGCGCTTGAACACGGCGGCGCTGAGTGCATTGCGGCGCTGGGTGAAAGGGCATTTCGAGAAAGGACCGCCCTGGCATGGACAAGGGAGGGACTAATCTAGAAAAAAGATTTCTTTTGTTTTGTAAGCTGCTGAAACAAAAGAATTTATCTTCTTGAAACGGCATGCTGCATGCACTGCTCCAGATAAGTCTGCCGAATGGCTGCGGGCTTCAGGCGTGAGCGGCTGTCGTAGGTTTGCTCGGTGATGCCAAGCGCCGTCATGCGCATCCAGGGCTTGGGGAACTTGCGTGCCTGCAGCCGTTTGCGCGCGGTGTACAGCGTTACCCCGGACAGCTTTGACTGTTGCGCCTGGGCGGCTATTTCCGATCCCCATGTGCACATCTGGCGATCGTTCTCGCTCGATGCCTTGGCCTGGACGCCAATGGCCACGGAGGCCAGCACACAACCCGCTGCCGTAACTAGAATTGTCCGCATGTTGCTTTCCTAAGCTCTTGAAGGAAAACGAAGTTTGCCGATTCTCAAAATGCTTGGGGGCCAGTAATTTGCCTTCAGGCAAGCACAGGCTTTTCCGCTGTCGAGCGCACCGTGGCGCAGAGGGCAAAAAGCGCTTGCAAGTTCCTGCATTCGTTGTATGTGATCGTACAACTTTGGGCTATGATGAGCGCTGACTTTCCACCATGAATGTGCAGGGCATGACAGAGCAGCAGCTACAACCACGGGCACGTCGCAAGCCACGCAGCCTGGCCCAGGAACTGGTCGCGGTGCTGACCGAACGGATTCGAAACGGCCAGCTCAAGCGCGGCGACAAGTTGCCCACCGAGTCGCAGATCATGCTCGAGGAGGGCGTCAGCCGTACCGTGGTACGCGAGGCGATCTCGCGGCTGCAGGCGGCAGGCCAGGTCGAGACGCGCCATGGCGTTGGCACCTTTGTGCTCGACACCCCGTCCACGGGTGGTTTTCGTATCGACCCGGCGACCATCGTCACCCTGCGCGAGGTGCTGGCGGTACTGGAGTTGCGCATTGCGCTCGAGATCGAATCGGCGGGGCTTGCCGCCGAGCGGCACACCGACGAGCAGCTGCAGGTGATGCGCAAGGCGCTCGACGAGCTGAACGAGGGGGCTGCTCACGCCTCCGACGCCGTGTCGGCGGACTTCCAGTTCCACTTGCAGATCGCCCGTGCCAGCGGCAATCACTACTTTGCCGACATCATCAATCACCTGGGCACCAGCATCATCCCGCGGACCCGGGTCAATTCCGCGCATCTGGTCCACGATGACCAGGCGCACTACCTCAGTCGGCTCAGCCATGAGCATGAAGCCATCTACGAGGCCATCGCCCGGCGCGACAGTGAGGGTGCCAAGATGGCCATGCGCCTGCACCTGAGCAATAGCCGCGAGCGACTGCGCCAGGCGCACGAAAGGGCGCAAGCGCAGGGCGTATAAGTCTTTCCCGAGAGTGCCGGAAAATAAAAAGCCCCGCGATCGCGGGGCTTTTCGTAGCGGGACGCGGTCAGCCGATCGCAGCCTCGCTCCACTGCCCGTTCACCAGGCGCTTCAAGCCCAGCGGGTTGCTGTCCTGCAACGCAGCGGGCAGCAGCGCCTGCGGGTAGTTCTGGTAGCAGACCGGACGCAGGAAGCGGTCGATCGCCAGGCTGCCGACCGACGTGCCACGGGCGTCGGAAGTGGCTGGATAGGGGCCGCCGTGGACCATGGCATCGCACACCTCGACCCCGGTGGGATAACCATTGATCAGGATACGTCCCACCTTTTCCTCGAGCAGTGGCACCAGCCAGGCATAGGCCTCCAGGTCCTCAGGCTCGCCGATCAGGGTGGCGGTCAATTGGCCGCGCAGCCCCTGCAGGGCGGCGCGCAGCTGCGCGTCGTCGCTGACTTGCACGGCCACGGTGGTGGGGCCGAACACTTCTTCCTGAAGCAGCGGATCTGCATCGATCAGCAAGCGGGCATCGGCCTTGAACAGTTGCGCCCGCGCCTGGCTGCCTTGCTGGGCCTGCCCGGCCAGGTGCTCGATGCCCGCATGCGCTTGCAGGTGCTCGATGCCCTTGCTGTAGCTGCGCAGCCCCCCGGCGTTGAGCAGGGTCTGTCCGGCCTGCTGGTCCAGTTGCTGGCCGAGATCGCTGAGCAGCTGGCGGTACTCAGGGGAGTCCAGGCCGATGACCAGACCCGGATTGGTGCAGAACTGTCCGGCGCCAAGTGTGACCGAGCCTGCGAGATCGCGGGCGATGGTCTCGCCGCGCTTGGCCAGTGCGGCCGGCAGGATGATCACCGGGTTGATGCTCGACATCTCGGCGAACACCGGGATTGGCTGCGGGCGCTCAGCGGCCATCTTGCACAGCGCGTTGCCACCATTGAGCGAGCCGGTGAAGCCTACCGCCTGGATCGCCGGGTGCTTGACCAGCCACTCTCCGACGCCGCCGCCAAATACCATGTTGAATACGCCCTTGGGCATGCCGGTACGTTCGGCGGCGCGCTGGATTGCGCAACCGACCAGGTCGGCGGTGGCCATGTGGCCACTGTGCGCCTTGAAGACCACCGGGCAGCCGGCGGCCAGGGCGGCTGCGGTATCGCCCCCGGCGGTGGAAAACGCCAGCGGGAAGTTGCTGGCGCCGAACACCGCGACCGGGCCTACGCCAATGCGCATCTGGCGCAAGTCCACGCGCGGCAGCGGCTGGCGGTCGGGCAGTGCCAGGTCGATGCGCGCACCCAGGAAGTCACCTCGACGCAGCACTTGGGCAAACAGGCGCATCTGCCCGCTGGTGCGGCCGCGCTCGCCCTGGATACGGCCCGCGGGCAAGGCGGTCTCACGGCAGACGATGGCCACGAAGGCATCGTCCAGCTCGTCCAGCTCGGCGGCAATCGCGTCGAGGAAGTCGGCGCGCCGGGCCGGGCTCAGCTGGCGGAACTCGGCAAAGGCCGCGGCCGCCGCTTGCGCGGCCTGGTCGACTTCGGCCTCGGTGGCCTGGGCAAAACTGCAGGGCAGGGCTTCGCCTGTGCTGGCATCCAGGCTTTGCAGGCGCTGTTGCCCAGCGGCGCTGCGCTGGCCGGCAATGAAGTTGTGGCCGAGGATCTCAGGCATGGTGTGCTCCTTGGTTAGAAATGGGGCAGTCAGGCATCGGTCCGTGTGGATCATGGTCAAGTGACCGGTGCCGGGTTGAACAAGGTGATGTCGTTATGCAGCTTGTGCTTCTCGGCCCAGGTCTGCTGGCGCCCGCTGGCAACGTCCAGGTAGTAGTGGAACAACTCCCAGCCCAGCTCCTCGATGGTCGAGCGGCCAGTGGCGATACGGCCGGCGTCGATGTCGATGAGGTCCGGCCAGCGCTGGGCCAGCTCGCTGCGCGTGCACACCTTGACCACCGGCGCCATCGCCAGGCCATACGGCGTGCCACGGCCGGTGGTGAAGACATGCAGGTTCATCCCGGCGGCCAGCTGCAAGGTTCCGCAGACAAAGTCGCTGGCAGGCGTGGCGCAAAAGATCAGGCCCTTGCGGTCTACTCGTTCGCCCGGGCCAAGCACGCCCTGGATGGCGCTGCTTCCGGACTTGACGATCGAACCCAGGGATTTCTCGACGATGTTCGACAGGCCGCCTTTCTTGTTGCCAGGCGTGGTGTTGGCGCTGCGGTCGGCGGCGCCGCGTTCAAGGTACTGGTCGTACCAGTCCATCTCGCGCACCAGCGCATCCGCGACGTCCAGGGTCTCGGCCCGCGAGGTGAGCATGTAGATGGCATCGCGCACTTCAGTGACTTCCGAGAACATCACCGTGGCGCCCGCGCGCACCAGCAAGTCGGAGGCAAAACCCAGTGCCGGGTTCGCGGTGATGCCGGAAAACGCATCGCTGCCACCACACTGCATGCCCAGGATCAGTTCGCTCGCGGGGACGGTTTCGCGACGGCGCAGGTCGAGCTTGCGCAGGCGTGCATCGGCCAGCGCCATGATCTGCTCGATCATCTCGACAAAACCCAGGCTGGCATCCTGCAGGCGGTAGAGCCAGGGTTCGCTCAGGTCCACGGATGGGTCGTTGTCATGCATCACCTGGCCGGCCTGGAGTTTTTCACAGCCCAGGCTGATCACCAGCGCTTCACCACCCAGGTTGGGATTGCGCGCGAGGTTGCGCACGGTACGGATCGGTATATAGGCATCACGGGCGTTGATCGCCACGCCACAGCCATAGCTGTGGGTCAGGGCGACCACGTCGTCGACGTTGGGGTACTTGGGCAGCAGCTCTTCACGGATACGCTTGACTGCATGGTCGAGCACCCCGGTCACGCACTGCACCGTGGTGGTGATGCCCAGGATATTGCGCGTGCCGACGGTGCCGTCGGCGTTGCGGTAGCCCTCGAAGGTATAACCCTCGAGCGGCGGGAGCGGGGCGGGTATGGCATCGCAGCGCGGCAGGCTATCCAGCGCGGGGGCGGCGGGCATGCCCAGCTGGTCTTCCTTGACCCAGCTGCCCTGCGGCAAGTCTTCGAGCGCGTAGCCGATGACCTGGCCGTAGCGGCGTACCGGCTGGTCCTTGGCGATGTCGACCAGAGCGACCTTGTGGCTCTGGGGCACACTCTCGACCAGGGTCAGGCCATCGGCGAAGCGGCTGCCCTCGCCAAGCCCATGGTCGTTGACCACCACTACAACGTTGTCTTGCTCGTGCAGGCGTACGTAGCGGGGCGAATCGGTGGTTTCAATCAGTTGCATGGTCGGGCCCTTCTTGGAAGTCTCTCAGGCTTTTATTCTGCAGCCGGCGCCCCGCAAGGCACCGGCATGATTTTTTGCGTAGAGATAGGTATATGCCGAAGCGGGGCATCCCGCTTCGGCTCGCGACAGGGCAGGCCGCGTTGCTCAGTGCTTACTGGGCGCCTTGCTTGTCCATCAGGGCAGCGAGCATCTCGTATTCTTCACCGGTCAGTTCGGTCAGCGGCGTGCGCACCGGGCCCGCGTCGTAGCCGGCGAGCTTGGCGCCAGCCTTGACGATGCTGACGGCATAGCCGGCCTTGCGGTTGCGGATATCCAGGTACGGCAGGAAGAAATCGTCGATCAGCTTGGCCACGGCGGCATGGTCGTCACGGGCGATGGCGTTGTAGAAATCCATCGCGGTACGCGGCACGAAGTTGAACACCGCGGACGAATAGACCGGCACGCCGAGGGCCTTGTAGGCGGCGGCATACACTTCGGCGGTCGGCAGGCCACCGAGGTAGCTGAAACGATCACCCAGGCGGCGACGGATCGACACCATCAGCTCGATGTCACCCAGGCCATCCTTGTAGCCGATCAGGTTCGGGCAACGCTCGGCGAGCTTTTCGAGCTGGGCGGCGTTCAGCCGGCAGACGTTGCGGTTGTACACCACCACGCCGATCTTCACCGACTTGCACACGGCCTCAACGTGGGCGGCAACGCCGTCCTGGCTG
>JAQZAY010000133.1 GCA_029239415.1 Pseudomonas sp.
GCCGCGCGCTGCAGAATGGCGAAGTGGTCACGCTGATGCAAGGCAGTTTCGGCGCGGGGCGCGAGTCGGTGGTGCGGGTCGACGCGTTGCCGCCGCCTGGGATGAAGCCGTTGGCCCAGGCGGCCCCTGAACTCCCCTATATCAAGGGCGTGACACCGGAGTTCATGCGCCACCTGGCCTTGCGCTGGGCGGTGGGCGGGATGCCGTTCAGTCATGATGGCTCACGGCGCATGGGCGGGTGGGTACGCCTGCGCGAAGCAGAGCAAGAGGCGCTGAGCGAAGTGCACATGCTGGCGTTGATCGATGCCTGGCCGCCGACCCTGCTGTCGCACCTCAAGGCACCCGCGGCGGGCAGCACCTTGACCTGGACCATCGAGTTCATCCAGCCGGCACCACGTGCTTCCACGCTGGAATGGTGCCAGTATTGCGCCGAAACCGAGCACGCCCAGGACGGCTATGGGCATGCGGCGGCAGCGTTGTGGACCGCCGAAGGCGAGCTGATGGCGCTAAGCCGACAGACCGTGACCGTGTTTGCCTAACGGCGATGCTTGTGCCGCTCGCGCCAGGCGCGCCACCAGGCACCGCTCAGCACGAAGCGGGGAAAGGTGATGAACTGCTCGGTGAGCAGGCGTTTCACGGCGTCGTGGCGGTTGGCGGAAGGTTCTGGTTGCGTGCCTTCCAGGCGATGCCCATGACGCTGCAGGCCCAGGCCTGCGATCACGGCGATGATGCCGACCGCCAGTTGCCCCAGGTCCAGGCCGAACAGTCCCGATAGCACCAGCAGGGCGCCGAGGATGAACAGCGGCACGGCGATCAGGTGCAGCACCAGGTTGGCCGGGTGTCGATGGTTGTGGTGATAGCCACGCCATTGCCAGGCGTGAAGATTGGGCAAGCGTCTGCTCATGGACATGTTCCTCTGGCTCATGCCTCAAGCTTAGTGCGGCCCCGTGATCGGGGCCAATTCAGGCTGGCTATCGAATGCATAGGCTGCGCAGGTCGATGGCGCAGCTCAAGGCAAGTCGAAGAACGCGCGGGCGCAAGCGGTGGTCTGGGCGGCGGTCTGCTCCAGGCTTTCGCCGCGGTGCAGCGCCACTTCGCGCAATACCTCGGGCAGGAAGGCCGGCTCGTTGCGGCCGCTCTTGGGCTTTGGCCGCAAGCTGCGTGGCAGCAGGTACGGCGCGTCGCTTTCAAGCATCAGGCGAGTGCCAGGGATGCTGCTCATCAGCGGGTGCAGGTGGGTGCCGCGGCGCTCGTCGCAGATCCAGCCGGTGATGCCGATGTGCAGGTCCATGTCCAGGTAGGCGAACAATGCCTGGCGTTCGCCGGTGAAGCAGTGCACCACGGCGGCCGGGAGGTGGTCGCGGTAGTCCTTGAGAATCGCCAGCAGGCGCGCGCTGGCATCGCGCTCGTGGAGAAACACCGGCATCTGCAACTGCACGGCCAGTGCCAGTTGCGCCTCGAGGGCTTTTTCCTGCTGGGGACGCGGGGAAAAGTCACGGTTGAAATCCAGGCCGCATTCGCCCACAGCCTTGATCCGTGGATGCTGCAGCAACTGGCGCAATTGGCGCCCGCTGTCGGTGTTCCAGCTGCTGGCGTCATGGGGGTGCACGCCTGCAGTGCTGAACAGGTGCTGGCCCGGTTCGTCCAGGCGCTCGCAGAGTTCGAGGGCCTCTTCGCTGCCTGCCAGGCTGGTGCCGGTCAACAGCATCTGCACGACGCCCGCGGCCACCGCGCGTTCGACGACTGCCGCCTGCTGGTCCTTGAAGCTGGCATTGGTGAGGTTGACGCCGATATCGATCAATTGCATGGTGGTTTCTCGTGCCGCGGGTCGGGCAGCATAGCAAAGCCAGGACAAATCCGACAAAACGCCAGAACTTCACCTGGATGCGGCGGTCATTTGCGGTCAACCGTCGCGATCCAGGTTCTCATGCCGTCTATCCGTCATCCCCAGGCCTCCTCCCGAATGCTGCAGCTTCTGCTGGCAGTGCTCGTGAGCATGGGCCTGCTGCTGCCAGGGCTTGCCGAGGCACGCTTGGCGGGTCCGCAGCAGAGCGTGCCGGCCAGCAAGGCTCGCGACCTGGCGCAGATCCGCAGCAACAAGGTGCTCCGCGTGCTCGTCAACCAGAGCCGCAACAGCTCGGGCGTGGTCAAAGGCGAGCCGGTAGGTGTCGAGCATCATCGCTTGCGGGCGCTGGAGCATTTTCTCAATGCGCGTCTCCCTGAGAGCCAGCACATTCGCCTGAAGGTGATCCCCCGGGCGAAGGAGCAACTGCTCGCCGCGCTGCAACGTGGCGAAGGCGATCTTGCCGCACCGGGCGAGCTGCTCGACCCCACGTCATTGCGCGGCTTGAGCGCCAGTGCACCGCTGATGGCCCCTGTCTCGCTGACACTGGTCGGGCGCAAGGGCGAGCGCAGCTTCGCCCGGGTCGAACAGCTTTCCGGACGGACCATCGCCCTGACCACGGCCAGCGCCGCCGGCCCGGTGCTCGAAGCGATCAACCGCACGCTGGCCCAGCGCAAGCGTGCGCCCATCAAGGTGGAGTGGGTCGATCCAACGCTGGCTGTCGAGGACGTGCTGGAGATGGTGCAGGCAGGCATCTACCACCTGACGGTGGTCGAGCAGCCGATTGCCCAGCGCTGGTCGCGGGTCATGCCGCGCCTGCGCCTGAACAGCCGCTTGCGCCTGGCCCCGCCGGACGCCATGCACTGGTACGTGCGCCGCGATGCCAGCGTGCTGTTGGTGAACGTGAACCAATTCCTCAAGGGCTACCATGCCCCGGCGAACCAGGACGCGGCCTTCGAGCGCATCTACCGGCGCCAGTACCGGGTCCACAACCCCTTGGCGCAGGTCGAGCGCAAGCGGCTCGAGTCGGTGCGACCGGTGCTGCAGAAGCACGCGGCGGCCCAGCAGATGGACTGGCTCAACCTGGCGGCGCTGGCGTACAAGGAATCGACGCTCAACCCCAAGGCGCGTGGCACGGGCGGTGCCCACGGGCTGATGCAGATGACCCCGGCCGCCGCGCGTCGAGTGGGGGTCAGCAACACCGGCAATGTCGATGGCAACGTGCAGGCCAGCGTCCGCTACCTGGCGCTGATCCGCCGCAAGTTCTTCGCCAGCCCCCAGCTCAACGAGCGCGAGCGCATGGCGTTCATCCTCGCGGCCTACAACCTCGGGCCCGAGCGCGTACAGGCCATGCGCGCCGAAGCGCGGCGGCGCGGGCTCAACGGCAACCAGTGGTTCTTCCAGACCGAGCGCATTGCCATGGAGCAGGTCGGCATGGGGCCGGTGAACTACGTCAACAGCGTCAACAAGTACTACCTGGCCTTCAATCGCGAGCGCGGCAAATTGGAGCGCACGACCAGGCGCAGGTAGCGAGCGCGCGGTTTTTGCGCGTGTCCGGTTGACAGTCCGGCCGCAGCTTCTCTAGGATGCTGCTTGCGCCGATTTAGACAGCTACTTGCGGGGCGCAGGAGACGCCTCGGGCACTCCGAAATACCGCTAAAGCGCTGGTTCGGTGACGCCTCCCACCGCTGCCCAGCGGGATCTGCGAGGCGGAGAACACCTTCATGAGTTGCCCACGTACCAGTGTCTGCCTGAGCCCGCTGCCTGCCGGCCAGGCCTCGCGCACGCCGCGCATCCTGCTCGGCGGCCCGCACCAGCCCACCTTGTTGCGCCATCTCGATGGCTGGCCGCGTCGCAAGGGCCAGGCCAGGGCGTTCCTGATCCAGTTCATCGATGGCGCCGCCAGCCTTGGCCACTACGCCAACGACCGCTTCGACCTGGCGGTGGTCCAGTCCCCGGCCGCAGCCGATGCCGCCGCCATGATCGGCCAGTTGACCCGAGTCGCGCGCCAAGGCTTGATCACGCTGCGCTGAGGCCGAGGAGACAGCCGTTGAGCACCAACATCATCACCACCGAAGGCCATCTGGCGCTCAAGAGCGAGCTCGACCACCTGTGGCGCGTCTATCGTCCCGAGATCACCCAGAAAGTCGCCTGGGCGGCATCACTGGGCGATCGCAGCGAAAACGCCGACTACCAGTACAACAAGAAGCTGCTGCGCGAGATCGATCGCCGCGTGCGCTATCTGCGCAAGCGCCTGGAAGACGTCAAGGTGGTGCAGTATTCGCCCGAGCAGGAGGGACGTGTGTTTTTCGGTGCCTGGGTCGAGATCGAGAACGAGGAGGGCGAGGTGAAGCGCTTCCGGGTCGTCGGCTATGACGAGATCCATGGGCGCAACGACTACATCTCCATCGACTCGCCCATGGCGCGTGCATTGCTCAAGAAGCAGGAAGGCGACGAGGCCGTGGTACAGACCCCCGGCGGCGAAAGCCTGTGGTGGATCAACCGGATCACCTACGTGCAACCCTAGATGACCCGGCCTGCGCGCCTCAACCTTCTCGCAATACCGTCAGCGGGCTGGCGTTGAGCGCTCGGCGCGTACCGTAGACGCCGGCCCCGCCCACCAGCAACGCACCGACCAGCGGCAGCAACAGCAGCCATGGGTGCGGGCTCCACTCCAGCGCGAACGCGTAGCGGTACAGCACCCAGGTGATCAGCTCGCATCCCAGGGCCGCGAGCAGGCCGCTGGCCGCGCCCAGCAGGCCGAACTCGATGCGCCGCGAGGTGACCAGCAATGCCCGGCCGGCCCCCAGGGCGCGGAGCAGGGCACCCTGGCGGATACGTTCGTCCAGCGTGGCCTGCAGGCCTGCGAACAGGACCGCGAGACCCGCTGCCAGCACGAACAGCAAGACATATTCCACCGCCAGGGTGACCTGGGCCAGGATGCTGCGCAACTGTGCCAGCAGGGCGTCGACCTGGAGGATGGTCGCTGCCGGGAAGGCCCTGGACAGCGCGACGATCTCCTGGTCGTGACCGGTGCCCAGGTAGAAACTGGTCAGGTAGGTGGTCGGCAGGCCCTGCAGGGTGCCTGGCTGGAAGATCATGTAGAAGTTGGGCTGGAAGCTGTCCCAGTGCACCGAGCGCAGGCTGGTGACCCGGGCCTGGCGCTCCTGGCCGCCGATGTCGAAGGTCAGGGTGTCGCCCAGGGCGAGCTTGAGGCTGGTGGCCAGCTCGCTTTCGACCGACACCCCGGCAAGCTGGTCCTCGGTCGGCACCGACTGCCACCAGTGGCCCGCCTCGAGTGCATTGCCCTGCGGCAGCTCGGCAGCCCAGGTGAGGCTGAGGTCGCGCTGTACCGCGCGCTCGCCCGTGGACTCCTTGCTCACCAGCTCGCGTACCGGCTCGCCGTTGATATGGGTCAGGCGCCCTGGGATGACCGGGTACAGCGGCGCGGCGTTGGCGTGGATCTGGGCCAGTTGCCGGGCGAAGGACTCGCGGTCGTCGGGCAGGATGTTGAGGGCGAAATGGTTCGGCGCGTCCTTGGGCAACTGGTCCTGCCAGGTGTCGAGCAACTCGGCCCGCAACAGCGCGACCAGGCCCATGGCCAGCAGGATCAGGCCGAATGCCAGGGCCTGGCCAGCGGCGGCCAGTGGATGGCGCAGCAGTTGGCCCAGGCCCAGGCGCCACGCCAGGGGCGCGCCGGCCAGGAGCCGGCGCAGGCTGCGCAGGCCGAGCAGCAGCAGGCCGCCCAGCACCAGCGCGGCGATGAGCCCGCCGCCGAGCAGGGCGAACGTCAACAACAGGTCCAGGCTCAGGCGCCACATGATCAAGCCCAGGGCCAGCAGCGCGGCGCCATAGACCAGCCAGCTGCTGGGCGGTACTGGCAGCAGGTCGCGGCGCAGCACCCGTAGCGGCGGCACCCTGCCAAGAGCAGCCAGCGGCGGCAGGGCGAAGCCTGCCAGGGCGACCAGGCCGGTGCCGATACCGGCCAGTGCCGGAGCGAGGCCACCCGGCGGTACCACGCTGGGCATCAGGCCGTGCAGCAGCTGGAACAGGCCCAGTTGCGCCAGCCAGCCGAGCAGCGCACCCACCAGTGCTGCGACGCCACCGAGCACCGCCAGTTGCAGGCTGAACAGTCCCAGGGCCTGGCGTCGCGACAGGCCCAGGCAGCGCAGCAAGGCACTGGCGTCCAGGCGCCGTGCCGCGTAGCGGCTGGCCGAAAGGGCCACGGCCACGCCGGCCAGCAACACCGCCACCAGGCTGGCCATGTTCAGGTAGCGCTCGGCCTTGCCCAGGGCACCGCCGATCTGCCGGTTGCCGTCGCGCGTGTCGCGCAGCCGCTGATTGGCGGCCAGGTCCTTGTCCACGGCCTGTCGGTACCGGGCAAGTGTCTCGACATCGCCGCGCCACAGGTCGCGGTAGGTGACCCGGCTGCCAGGTTGCACCACGCCGGTCGCCTCCAGGTCGGCCAGGTTGATCAGTACTCGCGGCGTGAGGCTGTAGAAGTTGTTGGCCCGGTCGGGCTCGTAGGTCAGCACGCGGCTCATGCGCAGCGTCTTCATGCCCACGTCGATGCTGTCGCCGATCTGCAGCCCGAGGGCGGCCAGCAAGCGCGGCTCGACCCAGGCCTCGCCGGGTGCCGGCCCGCCGCCTGGGGTTTCCTCGCCATAAGGCGCCGGGGCGCTGCGCACCTGGCCGCGCAAGGGGTACGCGCCGTCCGCGGCCTTGACGCTCGACAGTGCGATGCCCTGGTCACTGGCCACCACGCTCGAGAACTCGATCACCCGGGCATGCTGCAGCCCAAGGGCAGTGCCGGCACTGACTTGCGCCTGCTGGGCCGGCGAGCTGCCTTGCAACACCAGGTCGGCGCCGAGAAACTCGCTTGCTCGCAACTGCATGGCACCGTTGAGGCGGGCACCGAAATAGCCGATGGCGGTGCTGGCGGCCACTGCCACCAGCAAGGCGAAGAACAGCACGCGCACTTCGCTGGCGCGCAGGTCACGCAGTAGCTGGCGCAGTGCCAGGCTGCACAGGCGGGTAAACGGCAATCGCGTCATCAGGGCTCCAGGGGGGTAACCAGGTGGCCGGCATCCAGGCGGATCAGGCGGCGGCAGCGGTGGGCCAGGCGTTCGTCGTGGGTGACCAGTACCAGGGTGGTGCCGCGCTCCTTGTTGAGTTCGAACAACAGGTCGCTGATGCGCTCGCCGGTATGGCTGTCGAGGTTGCCGGTCGGTTCGTCGGCAAACAGCACCGCCGGGTGCGCCGCGAAGGCGCGGGCGATGGCCACGCGCTGTTGCTCGCCACCGGACAGCTGGCGCGGCGAGTGGCTCAGGCGCTGGCCGAGGCCGACCCGTTCGAGCAGTTCGCGCGCCTGCTCGCGGGCATCGCGCCGGCCATCGAGCTCCAGGGGCAGCATCACGTTCTCGAGGGCGTTGAGGCTGTCGAGCAGCTGGAATGACTGGAACACGAAGCCCACGTGCTCGGCGCGCACGCGCGCGCGCTGGTCTTCATCCAGCGGGCCGAGGTCGAGCCCGGCGAGCATGACGCTGCCGGCGCTGGGTCGATCGAGGCCGGCGAGCAGGCCGAGCAGGGTCGACTTGCCCGACCCCGACGCGCCGACGATGGCCAGGCTGTCGCCCTGGTCCAGGGACAGCGAAAGTTGATGGAGGATGGTGAGGTCGCCTTCCGCGCTGGGGACCACTTTGCTAAGGTTCTGCGCAACGAGAATGCTTGTGCCCATGGAGAATCCGATGCGAATGTGGTGGTTGAGTGCCGGTCTGGCCTTGTATTGCCTGAGCCAGAGCGCGGCGGCGGGTACCTTGCTGGTCGTGGGGGATAGTATCAGCGCCGGTTTTGGCCTGGATACCCGTCAAGGTTGGGTCACCCTGCTGCAACAGCGCCTGCGCGACGAGGGTTTCGACGACAAGGTGGTCAATGCCTCGATCAGCGGCGACACCAGCGCAGGCGGCCAGGCGCGGCTGGCGGCGCTGCTTGCGCGGCACAGGCCCGAGGTGGTGGTGCTCGAGCTGGGAGGCAACGACGGCCTGCGCGGGCAGCCGCCACAGCAATTGCAACAAAATCTTGCGTCGATGATCGACCGCTCCCGCGCCGCAGGTGCCAAGGTGCTGCTGCTGGGGATGCGCCTGCCGCCCAACTACGGGGTCCGCTACACCACGGCCTTTGCCCAGGTCTATCAGACCCTGGCCACCGAGAAACAGGTGCCGTTGGTGCCGTTCTTTCTCGAAGGCGTGGGCGGTGTGCCGGAGCTGATGCAGGCCGATGGCATCCATCCGGCGCAGAAGGCCCAGAAACAGTTGCTGGAAAATGCCTGGCCAGCGATAAAACCCTTGCTCTGACGCTTTAATCGGGACCCGGTTTCGGCTAAGGTTGCGCCCCCGATCTGGAGCCCCCGATGCCGCGTCCCGCCTGGTCCCTGTATGCCTATCAACTGATCGAGCCCGATGAACAGCTCGACCTGTTCGCCTGCCAGGAAAGCCGCGTTCATCTCGTGACCCGCCAGCTCGAACTGGGTGGCGCCGCCGACCGCACCCTGTGCGGCGGCCTGTTGCCCGCGCAACCACGCTGGTCCACGGTGGAGCGCACGGTGTATCGCGACAGCCGCCTGTGTCCGCTGTGCCGGGCGATTCTCCAGGCCCAGCGGCGTGGCACCCGGCCGATCTGGCCGGAACTCTGAGCGCCTTTCATCATCTGTAGTGCAGGTACAGGCCCGTTGTCTCCCGCTTGGGGAAGTGGCAGGTGTACAATTACCGTCCGACTTACCTGAACTTGCGAAGGATTTCCCGGATGTTGCCGCGCTTTCCCGTCGTCACCCGTTGCCTGTCCCTGGCGACCCTGCTGGCAGCAGGCCCTGCCGCTGCGCTGGAGTTGCCCCTGCCACCCCCCGGCGAAGACGTCGTCGGCCAGGTCCAGGTGATCAAGGCCAAGTACGAAGATACCTTCGCCGACATCGGTACCGCCAACGACCTGGGCTATCTCGAGATGATCGCCGCCAACCCCGGTGTCGACCCCTGGTTGCCTGGCGCGGGGACGGAAATCATCCTGCCGACGCGTTTCGTCCTGCCGCCGGGTCCGCGCGAAGGAATCGTGATCAACCTGGCGGAGTACCGCATGTACTACTTCCCCAAGGGGCAGGATGTCGTGCACACCTACCCGCTGGGTATCGGCCGTGAGGGCTGGGGATCGCCTATCGCCAATACCAAGATCACCGCGAAAACCCCCAACCCGACCTGGACCCCGCCAGCCTCGATCCGCGCCGAGCACGCCGCTGACGGCGATATCCTCCCGGCCGTGGTGCCGGCCGGTCCAGACAACCCCCTGGGCCCGTTCAAGTTCACTCTGGGCGTGCCGGGTTACCTGATCCATGGTTCGAACAAGAAGTTCGGCATCGGCATGCGCACCAGCCATGGCTGCTTCCGCATGTTCAACAACAATGTGCTCGAACTGTCGACGATGGTCCCGGTGGGCACC
>JAQZAY010000134.1 GCA_029239415.1 Pseudomonas sp.
CCGGACCTGGTCGAAGCGGTTGGCGGTGGCAAGATCAAGATCGAGCAGTTCGATTGCGCGGTATTCGACGGCCAGTATGTCACCGGCGATATCGACGAGGCCTACCTCGATCGCATCGAGCAGGCGCGCAACGACGTCGCCAAGGTGAAGAACCAGGCGGTCAGCGCGATCATCGACCTGTACAACAACTGATTGGGAGCAGCGGCATGACAGATCAATGGGATGCCGGGCGACTGGACAGTGACCTCGAGGGTGTCGGTTTCGACACCCTGGCGGTGCGCGCCGGTCAGCACCGCACACCGGAGGCCGAGCACAGCGATGCGCTGTTCTTCACCTCCAGCTACGTGTTCCGCACGGCTGCCGACGCTGCGGCGCGCTTCGCCGGCGAAACGCCGGGCAACGTCTACTCGCGCTACACCAACCCGACCGTGCGCGCGTTCGAAGAGCGCCTGGCGGCACTGGAAGGTGCCGAGCAGGCGGTGGGCACTTCCACCGGCATGGCGGCGATCCTGGCCACGGTCATGGCGCTGTGCAGCGCCGGTGACCATGTGCTGGTGTCGCAAAGCGTGTTCGGCTCGACCATCAGTCTGTTCGAGAAGTACTTCAAGCGCTTTGGCGTGGAAGTCGACTACGTGCCGCTCGCCGACCTCGGCGGTTGGCAGAAGGCGATCAAGGCCAACACCAAGCTGCTGTTCGTCGAGTCGCCGTCCAACCCGCTGGCCGAGCTGGTCGATATCGCCGCCTTGGCCGAGATTGCCCACGCCCGTGGCGCCATGCTGGTGGTGGACAACTGCTTCAGCACCCCGGCGTTGCAGCAGCCGCTGAAACTGGGTGCCGACATCGTCGTGCACTCGGCGACCAAGTTCATCGACGGCCAGGGCCGTTGCATGGGCGGCGCGGTAGCCGGGCGCAGCGAGCAGATGAAGGAGGTGGTCGGTTTCCTGCGCACGGCCGGCCCGACCCTGAGCCCTTTCAACGCCTGGGTGTTCCTCAAGGGCCTGGAGACGCTCAAGCTGCGCATGCGCGCCCACTGCGAAAGTGCGCAGGCCCTGGCCGAATGGCTGGAGCAGCAGGACGGTATCGAAAAGGTGCACTTCGCCGGGCTGCCGAGCCATCCGCAGCACGAGCTGGCCAAGCGCCAGATGAGCGGCTTTGGCGCGGTGGTCAGCTTCGAGGTCAAGGGTGGCAAGGAAGGGGCCTGGAGGTTCATCGACGCCACCCGGTTGGTTTCCATCACGGCCAACCTGGGCGACAGCAAGACCACCATCACCCATCCGGGCACCACCTCCCATGGTCGCCTGTCGCCACAGGAACGTGAGGCCGCCGGTATTCGCGACAGCCTGATTCGCGTGGCGGTGGGGCTGGAAGACGTGGCCGACCTCAAGGCCGACCTCGCGCGCGGGCTGGCGGCGCTGTGATGGACTGGCCAGGCGGTGAGCCGAGCCACAATGGCCGGGTTGCCTTGGTCACGGGTGCCGCGCGCGGCATTGGCCTGGGTATCGCCGCCTGGCTGATCAGCGAAGGCTGGCAGGTGGTCCTGACCGACCTGGACCGCGTTCGCGGTACCAAGGTCGCCAAGGCCCTTGGCGACAACGCCTGGTTCGTCGGCATGGACGTCGCCGAAGAGGCCCAGGTGGTCAATGCGGTCGCTCAGGTGCTCGGCCAGTTCGGGCGCCTGGACGCACTGGTGTGCAACGCGGCGGTAGCCAATCCGCACAATGCCACCCTGGAAAGCCTCAGCCTTGCGCACTGGAACCGTGTCCTGGCGGTCAACCTGAGCGGGCCGATGCTGTTGGCCAAGCACTGCGCGCCTTACCTGCGCGCGCATTGCGGGGCCATCGTCAACCTGACCTCCACACGCGCCCGGCAGTCCGAACCGGACACCGAGGCCTATGCCGCGAGCAAGGGAGGCCTGCTGGCCCTGACCCATGCGCTGGCAATCAGCCTAGGCCCCGAGATCAGGGTCAATGCTGTCAGCCCCGGCTGGATCGATGCCCGTGACCCGGCAGAGCGCCGTGCCGAGCCGCTGAGCGACGAAGACCACGCCCAGCATCCGGCTGGCCGGGTAGGGACCGTGGAGGACGTGGCGGCGATGGTCGCCTGGCTGCTGTCGAGGCAGGCAGGCTTTGTCACGGGCCAGGAGTTCGTGGTCGACGGCGGCATGACCCGCAAGATGATCTATACCTGATCTTTTTTGCCCTTTTTGAAAAAAAATTCAACGGGGGTATTGACTTAGGTTCGATAGGTGCGTAAATTTCGCGGCCTCAGAGATGCAAACGCAACACGGCAACAAGGCAGCAAGCAACGTGTGATGCAGAGGGTGATTAGCTCAGCCGGGAGAGCATCTGCCTTACAAGCAGAGGGTCGGCGGTTCGATCCCGTCATCACCCACCACTTCTGAGATTGTTCCTGACCCGGGAGGCTTCGAAAGAAGCATCCTGAACGAGAGGAACTGGACGCAAGTCCATATGCGCAGCGGTAGTTCAGTCGGTTAGAATACCGGCCTGTCACGCCGGGGGTCGCGGGTTCGAGTCCCGTCCGCTGCGCCACTTTTTTATCCAGATGGGTGTTTCACCGGTCTGAGGTCCAAAGCGAAGGTCCCTGGAGGCCCAAGCCAAAAGGCCAGATCCCAGTTTCAAGCAGGTGAAAGCCTGTGAGATACGCAGCGGTAGTTCAGTCGGTTAGAATACCGGCCTGTCACGCCGGGGGTCGCGGGTTCGAGTCCCGTCCGCTGCGCCATCTTCGCTTCGAGGCCCTTGAACTCCTCGAAGCAACAAAGAAAGCGACCTTCGGGTCGCTTTTTTTGTGTCTGTCATTTACCTGGTCGTGTGCTCTCGTTCCCTCGCCTTGGCGATGTGTTGCACAATGGGCGCCGATCTTTTTCCGCAGGGTTAGCAATGTCCAAGTCATTTCTCGTCGGTACGCTCGGGCTGGCCCTTGTGCTGGCGGGTGTGCCGGGCTGCTCCTCGAAAAAGGCCGCCGTCTACGAGCACGAGAACTTCGATGACTCTGGCACCTTCTCGCGCAGCTTCCCGGTGAGCGAGGCGGGCTCGTGCGAGGCGGCGCGGCGCGCCTTGCTCAGCCAGGGCTACATCATCACCAGCAGCAATGCAGGCCAGGTCAACGGCAACAAGAGCTTCCAGCAAAACAGCGAGAGCCATCTGCAGATCAGCTTCAACGTCACCTGCGCGCCGGACGGTGGTGACGAGCAAGGCTCGATCATGTTTGCCAATGCCTTGCAGGACCGCTATGCGCTGAAGAAATCCAACACCTCCGCCAGCCTCGGTGTCGGCGTGTTGGGCTCGCTGTCGATGCCGATCGGCTCGTCCGACGATTCGATGGTCAAGGTAGCCAGCGAAACGGTGACTTCCGCACAGTTCTACGATCGCTACTTCGCGCTGGTCGAAGGTTTCCTGCCCAGGCAGAAGAGGCCGACGACAGCGCCTGCGCCTGATATCGGCGTCCCGGAAGCCGCTGCCCCGGCACTGGCGCCCGTGGCACCCATGGCACCCATCGTGGTCCCGGTCACAGAAACACCAGCGGCACCCTTGGTAGACGATAGCCAGGGCTCCCAACCGGTGGCGCCTCCGGTCGAGGCCGAGCCGATCCAGGTGCAGCAGGATACGCCCACACCGCTCTGAATCCGGCAAGGCTGTACCGGGACGGCATGAAGCCATGACACAGATGCAACACCCATCCCAGGATAATTTCCAGGCCTGCTGCTACGTTTATTTCACAAGGCGATTGTCATCATCAGGTCATGCCCACGCGCTAGCGTGCCCACATGACCCAACGACTGAAATGAACGAAAGAGGAAGCAGGCCGATGGACGACTACCAGGAAGAACTTCTCGAACACCAGGCCTACGAGCTGGACACCCCGGAGCCGGCGGACGACGCCACCGAGCTCTGACCCCGCCTACGCATGCGGCACCGTGGAAGTATCGGTGCCACCTGCATAGCGCGTCTTCAGGTGCCCCTGCTCATCCAGCAGGTAGGCATCCATCACCTCGCGCACCACAGGGCCGGCCACGCGGCCTCCTGCCTCACCGTTCTCGATCATGACCGCCACCACGATGCCCGGGCGTTCGGCAGGCGCAAAGCCGACGAACAGGGCGTTGTCGCGGTGCCGCTCGAGGGTCTTGTCGCGGTTGTAGCGCTCGCCTTGCTTGATCGCCACCATCTGCGCGGTACCACTCTTGCCGGCGATACGATACTGCGCTCCGGCCGCAGCGGCGCGGGCTATGCCCCGGGGGGCGTGCATGACCATCTGCATGCCCTCGTTGACCTGGTCCCAGGCGCGGCTGTCATGCAGGACAATGTTGGGCATGGGGTTGTCGTCCACCGGCGGTGCATCGCCAACGGTCATCGCCAGGTGCGGCCGGTGCCATACCCCCTTGCTGGCCAGCAGGCTGGTGGCCTGGGCCAGTTGCAGCGGCGTCACCTGCATGTAGCCTTGGCCGATACCCAGGATCAGGGTCTCGCCCGGGTACCAGGCCTGGCGGCGATTGGCCCGCTTCCAGGCGGGCGAGGGCATCAGCCCGGCGGATTCCTCGAACATGTCCAGCGACACCTTCTGGCCCAGGCCGAACTCGCTCAGGTAGTCGTGCAGGCGCTCGATGCCCAGCTTGTGCGCCAGGTCGTAGAAGTAGGTGTCGTTGGAACGCATGATCGCGCTGTACATGTCCACCCAGCCATCGCCGCTGCGGTTCCAGTTGCGGTACTTGTGGTCGTAGTTGGGCAGTTCATAGTAGCCCGGATCGAACACCCGGCTCCCCGGGGTGATCACGCCGCTGTCCAGGCCGGCGATGGCGACTTCTGGCTTGACGGTCGAGCCCGGTGCGTAGAGCCCGCGCAACACACGGTTGAACAGCGGCCGGTCGATGGAATCACGCAGCTCGGCGTACTGCTTGAAGCTGATGCCCTTGACGAACAGGTTGGGGTCGAAGCTGGGGTTGCTGACCATCGCCAGCACTTCGCCGCTGGCCGGGTCCAGCGCGACCACCGAGCCACGGCGATCGCCCAGGGCTTTTTCAGCGGCCAGCTGCAGGTGGGCATCCAGGCTCAGGACAATGTCCTGCCCAGGGACCGGGTCCTGGTGGCGAAGCACGCGCATGACGCGGCCCTGGGCATTGGTCTCGACTTCCTCGTAGCCAACATGGCCATGCAACTGCGCCTCGTAGAAATGCTCGATACCGGTCTTGCCGATGGACTGGGTGCCACGGTATTCGGTCGAATCAAGCGTTTTGGCTTCCTTTTCGTTGATGCGCCCGACATAGCCCACCGAATGGGCGAAGTGCGCGCCCATGGGGTATTCACGAATGAACTGCGCCTCGACGTCCAGCCCTGGCAGACGGAACTGGTTGACCGCGATCAAGGCGATCTGCTCCTCGGACAGGCCGAACATCAAGGTCACCGGCTCGAACGGCTTGCGCCCGCGGCGCAGGTCCTTGTCGAAGCCTGCGCGTTCCTCGCTGTCCAGGCCCAGCACCTGCACCAGGGTATCCAGTACCTGGGCCGTGCCGCCGGTGCGCTCGCGGGTCAGGGTCAGGTTGAAGCTTGGCTTGTTGTCGGCCAGTACCACGCCGTTGCGGTCGTAGATGAGCCCACGACCGGGGGCGATGGGTAGCACATGCACCCGGTTGTTCTCGGAGACCGCAGAGTGATAGTCATGCTGCACCACCTGCAGCACGTACAGCCGGCCCACCAGGATCGTCACCACGACCAGCACGAACAAGGCGCAGGCCATCAGCCGGCGATTGACCATGTGGGTTTCCTTGGCGTGGTCTTTCAGGGGAATCGGTTGTGGCATGGGCTGGCTCTTGCAGGAAACGGCTTTGCCAGGCCAGCGTTCGGTGGCAGGGCGAAGAGGAGGGGCGTGCGGACGAGCCGCGATCCTACGCAAGCGCCCGGCGCGCCTCAAGGCCGCAGCGGGGCGCCACAGGCCGGGTAGCGGCCGTGCGCCTTGGTGGCAGGGTTATCGGGGCCAGTATGAAGATTTGTTCATGAGCGCCGGCTCATCCGTTTGCCTGGCGCTGGTGCCGGCGAAATTCACCCGGCGTCATCTGCGTCCAGCGCTTGAAGGCGCGTTGAAAGGCCTCGGCCGAGGCAAACCCGAGCAGATAGGCGATCTCGCCGAAGGCAAGCTCGGTGTCCCGGATATAGGTCTCGGCGAGGTCGCGCCGGGTATCGTTGAGCAGGCTGCGAAATCCCGTGCCTTGCTCGGCCAGCTTGCGCCGCAGTGTCCAGGGAGGCAATTGCAATTGCCGGGCGACTTCGTCCAGGTCCGGCTCGCGCCCGCCGTTGAGCAGCGGCCCGAGCAGGTGGGTGATGCGTTCGCCCAGGCTGCGGATGCGGGTTCGCTGGGCCAGTTCCGCTTCGCACAGTTGCAGCAGGTGCTGCCAGGTGCTCGGGCAATGCTGGGGGTTGCGCAGGGCCAGGCTGGCACGGCCCAGGCGCAGTTGGTTGCAGGTGGCGACAAAGTGCACGGGAGTGCTGCAGAGCGCCTGGTACTGCGCGGCGTAGGCGGGGGGGTCGAACTCGATCTCGATGCGTTCGGCTTGCAGCGCCTGGCCTGCCAGGCTCGACAGCTGCGCCAGCCATCCCGCCAGCAGCGAGTCGACCACGAAGCGGTTGTAGGCGTTGTACGGACTGATGGAATAGAAGCGCAGCCAGGCGCCGTGACGGTCTTCGAGATAGCTCGACTGGCCCCGGTAGTTGGCCGCGTACAGTGGCTCGAAGCGCAGCAGCGTGCGAGCGGCATCGCCCACCGTCGGCGCCTGCGCCGCGGTCACGCCCGCCAGGCCCGCCTGGGCCAGGCGACTGAAGCGACCCATGAGCAGGCCAAGCGCGGGTTCGCCGGTCAGCTCGATGGCAGCGTGGCCCAGGTGCATGTAGCGCGGGATCGACAGGCGCGCGCCTGGCTCGGCCAGTCGCGCGGCGTCCAGGCCGTAGCGCTGCAGCAGCGGCTCGGGATCGTGACCGTGGTGGCGCAGGGCGTCGCCCAGGGGCTGGACGAAGCCTACCGACAGCTCGCCCAGGCGCACCCGCGGCCTTGGCATTGCCCTACAACCACAGGTTGAGCAGGCGCGCGCCCTGGCTGGCGCTGCCGGCCAGGTGCTGGCCAGCACGGTTGGCAAAGCCTTGCCCGTCGCCGCCCAGTTCCCAGAACTGCCCGCGCAGGAACACACTCATGCTGGTGGCGTACTGGCCGCTGGCGGCGAGCGTCAGCCGTTGCCAGGCGGTTCGCTCGCTGGCCTGGCCCTGGCGCATGGGCAGCCCGGCCGCCAGTGGCTGATGCCGGTTGCCGCGCCAGGGCTTGTCCCAGCTGTCCTTGCCGCTCAGGAAGACGGGGTTGGCAATCAGTTGCGCCGACTGCGCGGCCAGGGCACGGTGGTTTTCCGGGTACCAGCTGTCGCTCCCGACCAGCACGCCCAGGCGTCCGGCCGGCGTCTGCACGGTCTGCAAGGGCTGCCCGTGCCCGCCCTGGATGAAGCGGCGCACTTCGCTGTCCGGATACTGCTGGCGCTGGGGCTGGCCGAGCGGAGCGCCGTCGGGGCCGAACACCAGGCTGCTGTTGAACAGCGGGCCCGTGCCTGCGTGCAGCACGCCCTGCTCGACATAGGGGGCAGGCAACACGATGGAGCCGGCCACCAGGGTCACGTCGAATTCCTTCGCCAGCCCGCCGAACAGACGCTGGTAGTCGTCGGCCATCTGCCCGGCCTTCATGCGCAGGTGGGCATCGGCGCGCCGGTCATCGCCGGTGGCCGCGAGCATGGCCAGGCCATAGCGCAGTGGATTGCTCAGCTCGAGCCATTGCCAGGCCTCGCGGCGATGGGTGACCTGGTACAGTTCGTT
This sequence comes from Pseudomonas sp., assembly GCA_029239415.1. The sequence continues at coordinate 7,857 of JAQZAY010000134.1, forward strand.
CTTTTCGCCGCGGGCCCACAGCCAGGTGCCGATATGCTCGGGCAGGATGACCACGGTACGAGCGTTGACCAGGCCCTGGGCGCGGGCCTGCTCGAGGTAGGCCGCGAGCTTGCGGTGCAGGCGCTCGAGGTTCTGGTAGTCGCTGGGAAACAGCTGCGGCTCGATGCCCAGCAGGTTGCCCCGCTCGCCGGGCACGCCGTCATTGAGCGCCAGTTCGATCCGCAGGTCGGAAAGGTAGTGGCCCTCGGGGCGCTCCTGGGTCCAGAAGCCGTAGCCACAGAGCATGGCGATGGCCACCAGCGCAAAGGCGCCTGAAAGAAGTTTACGCATGACAGGATCTTACCGCCCACAGCCGAATCCCGCCGCTTTTATCACCAAAAACCGCGAAGGGTCAATCGGGCCTCGCCCTGGCTGCCCACGCCTGTGGGTTGACCAGATTGGCAGGCCGCCTGCCCGCCAGGGCCTCGATCAGGTTGTCGACCGCGCACCGGGCCATGGCTTCGCGTGTCTCCACGGTGGCCGAGCCGATGTGTGGCGTGGCCACCACGTTGTCCAGTCGCAGCAGCGCTGAATCGGGCGCCAGCGGTTCCTGTTCGAACACGTCGAGCCCCGCCGCGTGCAGTTGCCCGCCTTGCAGCGCTGCGGTCAACGCCGACTCGTCGACCACCTTGCCCCGGGCTATGTTGATGAAGATGGCGCTGGGCTTCATCAGCGCGAACTCGCGTGCGCCGATCATGCGCTCGGTGGTTGCCGTCAGCGGCAGCGTCATGCAGACGAAGTCCGCCTGCTGCAACAGGTGTTCAAGACTCACGTGACGGGCGCCGAAGCGCTCATCGACATGCGGCCTGGGGCTGCGGCTGTGGTAGATCACCGGCATGCCAAAGCCGAAATGCCCGCGTTGCGCCAGCGCCTCGCCGATCCGGCCCATGCCGATGATGCCCAGGGTCTTGCCATGCACATCGCTGCCGAACTGCGCAGGGCCGATGTTGCGGGTCCACTGGCCAGCGCGGACCATGCTGGCCAGCTCCACCACCCGCCGGGCTGTGGCGAGGATCAGCGCAAAGCCTGTGTCCGCCGTGGTCTGGGTCAGCACATCGGGCGTATTGCTGAGCAGGATCGAACGGCTGTCCAGGTAGCCCAGGTCGTAGTTGTCGATACCCACCGACACGCTCGCCACGGCTTCGAGGCGTGGGGCCAGGTCGAGCAGCGTGGCATCCAGCCTGAGGCTGGCCCCGAGCAGGCCGTGGGCATGTGGCAGGGCATCGCGCAGGCGGGCCAGGCCGTCGCTGCCCGGTAGCGCGACCTCGGTGATGTCGGCATGCTCGCCCAGGCGTTCTCGCAGGGCCGGGGAGAGGCTTTTGTACAGGACGACGTGCTTTTTCATACAGGGTCTCGCTTCATGGGTGGGCCGGCTGGGGGCCA
>JAQZAY010000135.1 GCA_029239415.1 Pseudomonas sp.
CAGGTACGGCAGGGTCTGGAAGTAGTTGGCGTCCAGGCGCTTCTGGTCGACCTGCACGTTAGGCTGCACGTAGTCGGTGAACACCTTGATCTGCAGGTCCACGCCTTGCTTGGCCAAGGTCGGCTTGATCAGCTCGAGGATCTCGGCGTGCGGGACAGGCGTGGCCGCCACAACCAGTTTTTCAGCCGCCTGGGCAAAACCGGCAACCGACAGGGCGGCGGCCAGGGCAGTCAACAACAGAGCCTTTTTCATGGTGGTCCTTACGAAGCTGGGGCCGTCGGCGGACGGCGAAGTCGGTGCCCACCGGCGTCGCGGCGGGCGTGAGGCGGACGATACCGGGATTTTTTATGCCTTAACAATATCTTTTACTTAGCTGCTTATGCCTAAAACAGCTATAGACCGTCCACTTTGCTTATGAGGCGCCAGCGCAAGCTCTAGCGCGCGGTTTCATCCAGTCGAGCCAGGGCATTTTCCAGCACCTGGCGCAGTGCCGAGCGCGACTCGGGATGACGTCCACGGGTCAGTTGCTCGAGCTGCGTGGTCAGGCTGGCCAGTGGGTGTGGATCAGGGAGATACAGGTGCTCGGGTAGCACTTGCTCGCCTTTACCGACGAGCAACGCGAAATGGATGACATTTTCCAGCTCCCGAGTGTTTCCCGGCCAGCTGTGGGCCTCCAGTGCCAGCTGCGCCGCGTCGCTGATCAGCGGCACTGGGCGGTCCAGCCGTGGGCTGTAGATCCCGACAAAATATTCGGCCAGGGGCAGGATATCGCCTACCCGCTCGCGCAGCGGGGGCAGCTCCATCTGGCCTTCGCGCAAGTAAAGGTACAGCCGCTCGTTGAAGCGACCGGCACGCACGGCCTGGGCCAGGTCGATGCTCGACGCCGCTACCAGGCGCACATCCACCGCTTGCGGGTGCGTGGCGCCGACGCGGGTGACTTCGCGGTTTTCCAGCGCGGCCAGCAGCTTGACCTGGATGGCCTGCGGCAGATCGGCAATCTCGTCGAGGTAGAGCGTGCCGCCGTTGGCCGAACCGAACCAGCCGGCACGGCTGCTGGCGGTGCCGCTGTGCACGCCGGCGCTGTAGCCGAACAGCTCGGCATCGGCGTAGGTAGGGCTGATGGCTGCGCAATTGACCGAGACAAACAGCCCACCACGGTCACTGGCGCGATGAATCTGCCGGGCCAGCAATTCCTTGCCCGTGCCCGTCTCGCCGCGGATCAGCACGGGCAAGGCCTGCGGTGCCAGTCGCTCGAGCGCCAGGCGCAATTGCTGCGAGCGCGGGTCGACGAACACCAGGGCCTTGGCACGAATGCTCAGCGGGCTCTTGTCCAGTTCAGGGAAGGTCAGCAGTGGCTGGCCGAAGGTGCTGTGCAAACTCATGAGAAACTCCCGCCCCGTGCCACGCTGGGCCGGGCCATGTGATCAGTGGAGCCGCTGCTCTATCGGAACGAACGAACGCCAGCCGGCTCAGGCACGGCGCAGCGCCTGCTGCTCGATCCGGCCCTGGAGGCGGAACAGGTAGGCAAAACCCTGGTCCCAGCGTTCATGCCCGGACTTGACATTGATATGTCCGGCACTGGCCAGCACGCCGGCCTCGGCGCCCCAGACGCGCGCCAGGTGCATCGCGCGCGGCACGCTGACGGCAGGGTCGTTGTCGGAACTGACGACTTGGCTGGGGAATGGCAATGCTTGCATGGGAATCGGTGCGAAATTGCGCAGCGCCGTGGCACAGGCGGGCCGCTCGACATCGGCGGGCGCCACCAGCAGCGCGCCGCGTACCTGCTCCAGCAACGCCGGGGTGGCCTGGGCCGCCCAATGGGCGACCGTGATGCAGCCAAGGCTGTGTGCAATCAGAATCACGGGCGACACGTCGGCGGCAATCGCCTGCTCGAGGGCCTGCACCCAGTCGCGTCGCTGGGGCGTGACCCAGTCGAGCTGCTCGACCCGCGCGCTGTTGGGCAGGCTGCGCTGCCAGTGACTTTGCCAATGATTGTCTGGCGATCCTTGCCAGCCCGGCACAATCAGGTAGCGAATGGACTCATTGCGCATGGGGACGCCTCCTTTGAGGTTTGCGTGCTTGGGAGCCAGTATCAAGGCGCGGGTTATACTCGTAAAGGAATAAGAAGCTATTTCTTAATAACCTAAAGTATCAGACCCCCGCCCATGGAGGTCATGCATCCTGTCACCCGGGTGTTTCAGATTGATTGCGACAGCACAACCGGGCATCGGACCTGGAAAAAAAGGCCATTCCCCTGCCAAGGAGAATGGCCCGAAACACTTGCCTGAGAAGCAGCCAGATGACTGCGTTCAGAAATCGTTGATCTTCTGCCACACCTTCGGCTTGAAGAACAACGTCTCTCCCCGGGCCAGCCCGGCCAGGCTGTCATGGTCCTTCACCACCTCGGCCTCGATCAGCTCGCTCTGCCCTTCGACCTTGAGCGTCACCCGCGTAGTCGCCCCCAGCGGCCGGATATCACGCACCTGCGCGGCATGATGGCCTTCGACTTCATGCCGCGACAGCGACACCTCGTGCGGGCGGAACAGCACGTGGTGGCCTTCGCTCAGGTGCAGGCGATTGGAGTCACCCAGGAAGTGATACACGAAGTCATTGGCCGGCTTTTCGTACACCTCGCCCGGCGAGCCGATCTGCTCGATCACGCCCTTGTTCATCACCACGATCCGGTCGGCGACTTCCATGGCCTCTTCCTGGTCGTGGGTCACGAATACCGACGTCAGGTTGATGTCCTCGTGCAGGCGCGCCAGCCAGCGGCGCAGCTCCTTGCGTACCTTGGCATCGAGGGCGCCGAACGGCTCGTCGAGCAGCAGCACCTTGGGCTCGACGGCCAGGGCACGGGCCAGGGCGATACGCTGGCGCTGGCCACCGGACAGCTGCTCGGGATAGCGGTCGGACAACCAGTCGAGCTGGACCATGCCCAGCAGCTCATGGACCTTCTCGGCAATTTTGCTCTCGCTCGGACGCTCGCCCTTGGGCTTCATGCGCAGGCCGAAGGCGACGTTGTCGAACACGCTCATGTGGCGAAACAGCGCGTAATGCTGGAACACGAACCCGACGTTGCGATCACGCACGTCATGCCCGGACACGTCTTCGCCATGGAAGACAATGCTGCCCTGGTCCGGGGTCTCGAGGCCGGCAATGATGCGCAGCAAGGTGGTCTTGCCACAGCCCGAGGGGCCCAGCAAGGCCACCAGCTCGCCGCTGTGGATATCCAGGTTGATGGTGTCCAGGGCCTGGAAGGCATTGAAACGCTTGCTGACGTTACGAACTTCGATCGACATGATTATTCCTCCGCTGCGCTGTGGCGCAGGCGGTCAATGCGGGATTCGCTCCACTGCTTGAGCAGCAGGATGAACAGCGCCAGGATCAGCAGCAGGCTGGCCACGCTGAAGGCCGCGACATGGTTGTACTCGTTGTAGAGGATCTCGACGTGCAGTGGCAAGGTGTTGGTGACGCCGCGGATATGCCCCGACACCACCGACACCGCCCCGAACTCGCCCATCGCCCGCGCGGTACACAGCACCACGCCATAGATCAGGCCCCACTTGATGTTGGGCACGGTCACGTGCCAGAACATCTGCCAGCCGTTGGCGCCCAGCAGGCGCGCGGCCTCTTCTTCCTGGGTGCCCTGCTCCTGCATCAGCGGGATCAGCTCGCGCGCCACGAACGGCACGGTGACGAAGATGGTCGCCAGCACGATGCCCGGCAAGGCGAAGACGATCTGGATATCGTGGTCTTGCAGCCAAGGCCCGAAGAAGCCCTGGGCGCCGAACATCAGCACATAGACCAGGCCGGCGATTACCGGCGATACCGAGAACGGCAGGTCGATCAGCGTCACCAGGATGCTCTTGCCGCGGAAATCGTACTTGCTCACGCACCAGGCCGCGCTGACCCCGAACAGCAGGTTCAACGGCACCGAGATGGCCACGGCGAGCAGGGTCAGCTTCAGCGCCGCCAGGGCATCGGCCTCGAAGATCGCCTCGAAAAAGGTCCCGAATCCCATTTTCAGGGCCTGGGACACGACGATCACCAAGGGCAACAACAGGAACAGCGCAAACACCAGCCATGCTGAAACGATCAGCACACGGCGCGATGTGGCGCTGCCACGGCGGGCGGCATTGGCCGAAGCGGCCGCGCCAAGACTAGACGTAGACATAAAGGCCTCCTTCAAGGGGTTTCGATGCGCCGCTGCAACAGGTTGATCAGCAGCAGCAGGATGAAGGAAACCACCAGCATCAGCACGCCGATGGCGGTAGCGCCGGTGTAGTCGTACTGGTCGAGCTTGACCATGATCAGCAGCGGCAGGATCTCGGTCTTCATCGGCATGTTGCCAGCAATGAAGATCACCGAGCCGTACTCGCCAACCCCGCGGGCAAAGGCCAGGGCAAAGCCTGTCAGCCAAGCCGGCAACAGCGCTGGCGCCAGCACATGGCGAAACACTTGCAGCGGCCTGGCGCCCAGGCAGGCGGCGGCCTCCTCGACCTCGCGCGGGATATCGGCCAGCACGGGCTGCACCGTGCGCACCACGAACGGCAAGGTGACGAAGGTCAGCGCCAGGGTGATGCCCAGCGGGGTGTAGGCGATCTTGAAGCCCAGGTCGGTGGCGAACTGCCCGACCCAGCCGGCCGGCGCGTACAGCGCGGTCAGCGCGATCCCGGCCACGGCGGTGGGCAGCGCGAACGGCAGGTCGATCATCGCATCGATGATCTTGCGTCCCGGGAAGGTATAGCGCACCAGCACCCAGGCCAGCAGCGTGCCGATCACGCCATTGATGACGGCGGCGAACAACGCGGTGCCGAAGCTCAGCTTGAGCGCGGCGATCACCCTGGGGGCGCTGATGATGTTCCAGAACTGATCCCAGGTGAGCTGGGCGGCATGCACGAACATGGCGGCGAGCGGAATCAGCACGATCAGGCTGAGATACACCAAGGTGTAGCCCAGTGTCAGCCCGAAGCCGGGTATGACAGGGGAGATACGACGTGACATAGAGGTCCCTGGTTGAACGCACGAGGCCCGGGACTAAGTCCCGGGCCCATGCTGGCTACGAAAGAGTGTTACGCCCCTGGGGGCACCTGCTCACTGCGCCGTGTAGATCTGGTCGAACACGCCGCCGTCGTTGAAGAACTTCGGCTGGGCGCTCTTCCAGCCGCCGAAGTCCTTGTCGATGGTCACCAGGTCCAGTTTCGGGAACTGCTTGCCGAACTCGGCGGCGACCTTCTCGTCGCGTGGACGGTAGAAGTTCTCGGCGGCAATTTTCTGACCGGCCGGGCTGTACAGATGTTTCAAGTATTCGCTGGCGATCGCGGTATTGCCCTTCTTCTCGGCGTTCTTGTCGACCACGGCCACGGGCGGCTCGGCCAGGATCGACAGCGAAGGCACGACGATCTCGAACTTGTCGTTGCCACCGTCTTCCTTGAGCGCCAGGAAGGCTTCGTTCTCCCAGGCCAGCAGCACATCGCCCTGGCCGTTGTTGACGAAGGTGATGGTCGAGCCACGCGCCCCGGTGTCCAGGACAGGCACGTGCCTGAACAGCTCCTGCACGTACTCCTGGGCCTTGGCCTCGCTGCCGCCCGCCTTCAGGCCATAGGCCCAGGCGGCGAGGAAGTTCCAGCGGGCGCCGCCGGAAGTCTTCGGGTTGGGCGTGATCACCGACACGTCTTTGTTGATCAGGTCGCCCCAGTCCTTGATGCCCTTGGGGTTGCCCTTGCGCACCAGGAACACGATGGTCGAGGTGTAGGGGGTGCTGGCCTCTGGCAGGCGGGCCTGCCAGTTTTCAGGCAGGGTCTTGCCGAGCTTGGCGATCTCGTCGATGTCGCCGGCCAGGGCCAGGGTCACGACGTCGGCGCGCAAGCCATCGATCACCGCCCGCCCCTGCTTGCCCGAGCCACCATGGGATTGCTGGATCTTCACCTTGTCGTCCGGGTGGCTGGCCTGCCAGTGCTTGACGAACTCGGCGTTGTACTGCTGGTACAGCTCACGGGTCGGGTCGTAGGACACGTTCAGCAGTTCATAGTCCTTGGCCATGGCGGAACCGGCAAAGACGGCACTGGCCAGGGCGGCGAGCGCATAACGGCGGATGGACATGGTGAAGCTCCCGATTGGCATTTTTCTAGTTGGAAGTGATGCGTTCTCAGCCGGACTTGTTGCCAGGCTGTTGCAGGCGGAACTTCTCCTTGCGTTCGATCTGCACGACCTGGGCGTTATGCACGGTGATTTCCACCGCGCCGAAACGCAGGTCGCGGAGTGCGCTCTGGATTTCGCGCAAGATGGTGGCTTCGTCCTGACCGTCGATGCTACGCAGCGATGCACTCATGCTCGTTCTCCTGTGAGATAGGGTGCCGGGCAGGGTGGTAAGGGGAAGACGCCTGGCGTAAGCGCATGGTAGTGCCGCGTAGTTATTCTTAAAAATACTGTTTAAGAATTTTTATATAACCATTTGACTCAGCCTTGAAGGCAGCGGTCAGCGCCCAGGCTGAGCCCACAGGTCCGCCACCGCCACAGGCCTGCCAAACCAGTAGCCTTGCCCCAGCTGGCAGTCATGCTCCAGCAGGAACCGCGCCTGCTCGGCCTGCTCGATGCCCTCGGCATGCACCTGCATGCCCATGCTCCGGGCCAGGGCGATGATCACCCGCACAATGGCGATGTCATCCTCGTCGCTGGGCAATCCCGCGACAAATCCCTGGTCGATCTTGAGCTTCTGTACCGGCAGGCGCTTGAGCCTCAGCAGCGACGAATAGCCGGTCCCGAAGTCATCGATCGCCAGGCGCAGCCCCAGCTCGCGCAGGCGGTGCAGTTGCTCCAGCGACACCTCGGGGTCTTCCATCACCGCGCTTTCGGTGACTTCCAGCTCCAGCAAGGCCGGGTTCATGCCGGTGTCCTGCAGCACCTCGGCTACCTGCTGGTAGAGCTCGCGGTGGCTGAACAGTCGACTGGAAATATTGACCGCCACGAACTCCAGGGCGGGTCCCTCGGCCTGCCAGAGGACCATTTGCTGGCAGGCCTGGCGCAGTACCCAGGTATCGATCTCGGCGATCAGGCCGGTGCGCTCGGCGATAGGGATGAACTCGCCCGGCGGCACCAGCCCGCGCTGGGGGTGCTGCCAGCGCACCAGCGCCTCCACGCCGACTCTCTGGCCGCTGGCCAGGTCATGCACGGGTTGGTAGAACACCCGTAGCTCCTGCTGGTCGAGCGCGCGGCGCAGCTCGCCAGCGGTTTCGACCCGGTGCTGAGCGTGCGCGGTGAGTTCCTCGGTGTACAGCGCGTACCCGGCGCGGCCGTTGCTCTTGGCCTTGAACAGCGCCGAATCGGCATTGCGCAGCAGTTGCTCGGCGTTCAAGGCGTCGTTGGGGAACAGGCTGATGCCGATGCTCGCGCTGATGAGCAGAGGGTTGCCCTCCAGCACGAAGGGGTCGCGCAGCTGCTCGATGATGCCCTGGGCCAGGGCCGCTGCGCGGCCGACCTGCTGGCAGTTCTCCACCAGCACGCCAAACTCGTCGCCGCCCAGGCGTGCCAGGGTCATGCCACAGCCCAGCCGTGCCTGCAGGCGCTCGCCCACCAGCTTGAGCAACTGGTCGCCGGTGTTGTGCCCCAGGCTGTCGTTGATGCTCTGGAAATGGTCGAGGTCGAGCAGCAGCAGCGCGCAACCTCGCTTGCTGGCCTGGGCGGCGGCGAGCCCCTGCTCGGCACGGTCGCTGAACAGCAGGCGATTGGGCAGGTCGGTGAGCGGATCGTGGTGCGCCAGGCGGGCCAGTTCACGTTCCGAATGCTTGATTGCGCTGATGTCGCTGAACACGGCCACATAGTGGCTCACGGCATCATCGTCATCGCGAATGGCGCGGATCGTCTGCCATTGCGGGTAGATCTCACCACTTTTACGGCGATTCCAGATTTCCCCGCTCCACTCGCCCTTGTCGCCCAGCGTCGCGAAGATCTGCTGGTAGAAATCGGCGCCATGGCGCCCGGACTTGAACTTGTTCGGCCGATGCCCAATCACCTCGTCCTGGCTGTACCCGGTAATGCGCATGAACGCCCGGTTGACGTGCACGATCACCCCGTCGAGCCCCGTCACCAGCACCCCTTCCAGCGTGCTGTCGAAGACCGCGGCGGCCATGCGCAGGCGTTCGCGGTCGGCCCTGCGAAGTCGCGCGCCCATGCCGATCGACTTGAGCAGGCGAGCCCGCGAGACAAGAATCAGCACCGTGCTGAGCATCACCCACACAAAGGCGCTGACCTGATGACCGAGGGCCAGCGCCGCCGGTTCAGCTGCGAGGTTGCGCAAGAACTGCTCGGAAATGACCAGCCAGAGTATCGACAGCACCAGGTAAAGCGCGGCCATGCGCAAGGAGTCGCGAACGGATACAGACATGTCGGGTGAGTAAGCCCTTGAAAATCAAAGGGCATTATAAAGGCTGAAACATTCCGTGACTTCCCCTGAATCGGGCCGACTGGTTTTATTTCCCCACGGGAGGATAATGCCCTGGTTGCCCCCTACCCCGCCTTCGAGGGCCCCAATGCCTATGTGGTACTACGGTTTGCTCGACCTCTCGGCCTGGCAGCTTCTGGCCGTCACGCTGGTCATGACCCATGTGACCATCGTCAGTGTCACCGTCTACCTGCACCGCTACTCCGCACACCGCTCGCTCGAGCTGAACGCAGGGCTCAAGCACTTTTTCCGTTTCTGGCTGTGGCTGACCACGGCGCAGAACACCCGCGAGTGGACCGCCATCCACCGCAAGCACCACGCCAAGTGCGAAACCGTCGACGACCCGCACAGCCCGGTCATCAAGGGCCTGTCCACGGTGCTGCGCAAGGGCGCCGAGCTGTACCGCGAGGAGGCGCGCAACCCGGACACGCTGCGCATCTACGGCAAGAACTGCCCCGAGGACTGGATCGAGCGCAACCTCTACTCGCGCTACAAGCACGCAGGCATCGTGCTGATGGCGGTGATCGACCTGCTGCTGTTCGGCACCATCGGCATCACCCTCTGGGCCGTGCAGATGATGTGGATCCCCTTCTGGGCAGCCGGCGTGGTCAACGGCCTGGGCCATGCGGTCGGCTATCGCAACTTCGAGTGCCGCGACGCCGCCACCAACCTGGTGCCCTGGGGCATCATCATCGGCGGCGAAGAGCTGCACAACAATCACCACACCTATCCCAACTCGGCCAAGCTCTCGGTCAAGCGCTGGGAGTTCGACATGGGCTGGGCGTGGAT
>JAQZAY010000136.1 GCA_029239415.1 Pseudomonas sp.
CACCATGAAGATGACCAGCAGCACCAGCATCACGTCGATGTAGGGCACCACGTTCATCTCGGCGACCGGCTTGCGTTTGTGGCGAACTCGGGCCATGGGTTTCTACCTGATCACTCTTCGCTGGTGTGCACTTTGCGGTGCAGGATCGCCTGGAACTCGTCGGCGAACGTGTAGTAACGGCCGATCAGCACTTCGCTGCGCGCGGCGAACCGGTTGTAGGCGATGACCGCGGGGATGGCCGCGAACAGGCCGATGGCGGTGGCGATCAGGGCCTCGGCGATGCCGGGGGCGACGGTGGCCAGGGTCGCCTGCTGGGCGCTGGCCAGGCCGCGGAAGGAGTTCATGATCCCCCAGACGGTACCGAACAGGCCGATGTAGGGGCTGGTGGAACCGACGGTGGCCAGGAACGGCAGGCTCTGCTCGAGCTTTTCTTCCTCGCGGGAGATGGCCACGCGCATGGCGCGACCGACACCTTCCATGACCGCGTCAGGGTCGACGCCTGGCTGCTGGCGCAGGCGCGAGAATTCCTTGAAGCCGGCCCGGAAGACCTGCTCGACACCGGAGTCCGGGTCGGGGTTGCTGCCAGCCTGGCGGTACAGCTTGGACAGGTCGATACCCGACCAGAAGCGTTCCTCGAAACTGTCCAGCGCACGACGACCCGCGCGCAGCATGGTGCTGCGCTGGAAAATCATGATCCATGAGGTGACCGATGCTGCCACCAGGATCAGCATGACCAGCTGCACCACGATGCTGGCATTACTGACCAGGCTCCACATGGAGGTATGGTCGACGACGTTAGCTTCCACGCTTTAATTCTCCTGCGTTCGATTGAGTACCCGGGCCGTCCGCCATGAAGGCGTCACGCAGCTCAGGGGGAATGGCCCGGGGTTTGAAAGTGTCGGCGCGCACGGCGGCCACCAGGAACTGCCCTTCGCAGAGCAGCGTTGCATCGTCGTCGCGCCAGACCTGCTGCACGAAGCGCAGGCTGGCACGATTGACTTCGAGGACTTGCGCGGTCACCCGCAGTTCATCGTCCAGCCGGGCCGGCGCGTGGTAGCGCGCTTGCGTGGAATGGACCACGAACAGCAGGTTCTGCCCCGCCAGTTCAGACTGGGCGAAGCCCAGGTGACGCAACCGCTCGGTGCGCGCACGCTCCATGAATTTCAGGTAGTTGACGTAATAGACAACGCCGCCCGCATCGGTGTCTTCGTAGTAGACGCGACAACGATATGCGAACGGCTCAAGCTCGTTTTGCGCGCGCATACTCTAGTGCTAACTCCTCAGCTTGCCAATCCGCCCCGGCAACTGTTTTTCATTCAGTAATGTCTTAGTGCCAGCGCCGGCATGTAGTGCCTGCGGTAGGACCACGAAAACCCGTTTTCGATCTGTCATTCATCGCCTGGGGCGCAATTTTCCACGGCCTCGCCAAGGCGCCCCGGGATGTTCAGCCCGAAGTGCAGGTAGGCGTGGCGGGTCACCACCCGCCCGCGGGGCGTGCGCATGATGTAGCCCTGCTGGATCAGGTAGGGCTCGAGCACGTCCTCGATGGTGTGGCGTTCCTCGCTGATGGCGGCCGCGAGGTTGTCGACGCCCACCGGCCCGCCGTCGAACTTCTCGATCATGGTCAGCAGCAGGCGCCGGTCCTGGTGGTCGAAGCCACGCTCGTCGACATCGAGCAGGTTCAGCGCCATGTCCGCCACGGCCTTGGTGATGTGGCCCTTGCCGCGCACCTCGGCGTAGTCGCGCACGCGGCGCAGCAGGCGATTGGCGATGCGCGGCGTGCCACGCGCGCGCCGGGCGATCTCGAAGGCGCCATGGTCCTCGATGGCCAGGCCCAGGATGCTGCCCGAGCGGCCGACGATGGTCGCCAGGTCGTCGGTGTTGTAGAACTCCAGGCGCTGGACGATACCGAAGCGGTCGCGCAGCGGATTGGTCAGCATGCCGGCCCGCGTGGTCGCGCCGACCAGGGTGAACGGCGGCAGGTCGAGCTTGATCGAGCGCGCCGCCGGCCCTTCGCCGATCATGATGTCGAGCTGGAAGTCCTCCATGGCCGGGTACAGCACCTCCTCGACCACCGGGGACAGCCGGTGGATCTCGTCGATGAACAGCACGTCGTGGGGCTCGAGGTTGGTCAGCAGCGCCGCCAGGTCGCCCGGGCGCTCGAGGATCGGCCCCGAGGTGCTCTTGATCGCCACGCCCATTTCCTGGGCAATGATGTTGGCCAGGGTGGTCTTGCCAAGGCCGGGCGGGCCGAAGATCAGGGTGTGGTCGAGGGATTCGTTGCGCGCACGGGCGGCCTGGATGAACAGCGCCATCTGCTCGCGCACCACCGGCTGGCCGATGTAGTCCTCCAGGCTCAACGGGCGGATCGCGCGGTCCTGGACCTCTTCGCGGTCACGCCCGGCGGCGGCTATCAAACGGTCGGCTTCGATCACTTGGAGATCATCCCCTTCAGGCTGCTGCGGATCAGTTCTTCACTGCTCATGCCGGCCTTGCCCGGGATGGCGGCAACGGCCTTGCTGGCTTCCTGGGGCTTGTAGCCGAGCGAGATGAGCGCGCTGACCGCGTCGGCCTCGGCGTTCGAGGCGCTTGCCGCGGGCGTCGGCCCATCGGAGACCAGGGCGAACATGGCCGGGGAGGTTTCCCAGGCCTTGAAGCGGTCCTTGAGCTCGACCAGCAGGCGCTCGGCGGTCTTCTTGCCCACGCCCGGGACGCGCACCAGGGCGGAGGTGTCCTGGGCCTGCACGCAGCGCACCAGCTCGTCGACCTCCAGGCCCGACATCAGCGCCAGGGCCAGCTTCGGGCCGACGCCATTGAGGCGGATCAGCTCGCGGAACAGCTCGCGCTCGCGCTTCTCGAAGAAGCCGTAGAGCAAGTGGGCATCCTCGCGCACCACCAGGTGGGTGTGCAGGGTCACGGGCTCGCCGACCCTGGGCAGGCGGTACAAGGTGGTCATGGGCACTTCCAGCTCGTAGCCCAGGCCATTCACATCGACAATCAGGTGCGGCGGTTGTTTTTCCGCCAGGGTCCCGCGCAAACGTCCAATCACGTTTCGATCCTTTTCCCGGGGTGCCGGCCAGCGACCGGTCAACCCTATCAGCAAATCTCGCGGGTGAGCATTTCACCCGCACAAAATGTGTATCTGGGCATGAAGCGCCTACAGACGCAAGCGCCCGCCGCGCCGGCGTGCCGTGGACAGGCCGTGGGGCACCAGGCTTGAGCGGGTGTGGGCATGGCACAGGGCGATGGCCAGGGCGTCGGAGGCGTCGATCTGGGGCTTCTGGACCAGCTTGAGCAGGTGCATGACCATCAACTGCACCTGCTCCTTGTTGGCGCCGCCCGTGCCGGCCACCGCCTGCTTGACCTGGGTGGCGCTGTACTCGGCGATCTCCAGGCCCTCCTCCATCGCCGCGACGATGGCCGCGCCGCGGGCCTGGCCCAGCTTGAGCGCCGAGTCGGCGTTGCGCGCCATGAACACGCGCTCGATGCCCATGGTCACGGGGCCGTGCTCGCGGATGATGTCGCGCACACCGCGGAACACGATCTGCAAGCGCTCCTGCAGCTCGCCGTTGCCGGTGCGGATACAGCCCGAGGCCACGTACTCGCAGCCGCGCGCGGTCTGGCGCACCACGCCGTAGCCGGTGATCCGGGAGCCGGGGTCGATACCAAGAATCAGAGTCATAACGCCTGCATGCAAAGGGCGCCGGGGCGCCACTGGAAAAAACAGAAGCCGGAGCCGCCAGGGGTGCATGGCACCCGCTGGCGGCTCCGGCCTCGAGGAGTCGGGTGTCGATCTCAGCCGAGCTGTTCCATGACCTCGTCCGGGATCTCGGCATTGGAGTAGACGTTCTGCACGTCGTCCAGGTCCTCGAGCATGTCGATCAGCTTGAGCACTTTCTGCGCGCCTTCGAGGTCGAGCTCGGCGCTGGTGGTCGGCTGCATCACGATCTCGGCGTCCGCGGCCTTGAAGCCTGCCTCTTCCAGGGCGCTGCGCACCGCGTAGAAGCCGCTGAACGAGGTGAAGACGTCGAACGAGCCGTCGTCGTTGGCCACCACGTCGTCGGCGTCGGCTTCCATCGCCGCTTCCATCAGGGCGTCCTCCTCGAGCCCGGCGGCAAAGCTGATCTGCCCCTTGCGCTCGAACAGGTAGGCCACCGAGCCGTCGGTACCCAGGTTGCCACCGCACTTGCTGAAGGCATGGCGCACGGCGGCGGCGGTCCGGTTGCGGTTGTCGGTCATGGCCTCGACCATGATCGCCACCCCGCCTGGGCCGTAGCCTTCGTAGGTCAGCTCCTCGACGTCGTCGCTCTCGGCGGTACCGGCGCCCCGGGCAACCGCCCGGTCAATGATGTCGCGGCTCATGTTGGCGCCCAGCGCCTTGTCCAGCGCCAGGCGCAGGCGCGGGTTGGACGCCGGGTCGCCACCGCCCTGCTTGGCGGCGACGGTCAGCTCGCGGATCCACTTGGTGAAGATCTTGCCTCTCTTGGCATCCTGGCGCTCTTTGCGGTGCTTGATGTTCGCCCACTTGGAATGACCAGCCATAACGCACTCCGAATCCTTTGAAACACAATCATGTCCCGCCCCGGGAGGCGAGACGTCGGGAAATCCTCTGCCCCAACGCAAAGGCGCATCCATGTGGATGCGCCCGGGGTCTGCTTACTCGGCCTTGGGCTGTTCGCGCAGGCGGATATGCAGTTCGCGCAGTGCCTTGGCATCCACCAGGCCCGGGGCCTGGGTCATGACGCAGGCGGCGCTCTGGGTTTTCGGGAAGGCGATCACTTCGCGGATCGACTGGGCGCCGGTCATCAGCATCACCAGGCGGTCCAGGCCGAAGGCCAGGCCACCGTGCGGCGGCGCGCCGAACTTCAGGGCGTCGAGCAGGAAGCCGAACTTCTCTTCCTGTTCCGCCGCCTCGATGCCCAGCAGGCGGAACACCGCCTGTTGCATTTCCTTGCGGTGGATACGAATCGAGCCGCCGCCCAGCTCGGTGCCGTTGAGCACCATGTCGTAGGCACGCGACAGCGCGGTGGCCGGGTTGGCCTCCAGCTCCGCCGGGGTGCACTTGGGCGCGGTGAACGGGTGGTGCAGCGCGCTGAAGCTGCCGTCTTCGTTTTCCTCGAACATCGGGAAGTCGACGACCCACATCGGTGCCCACTCGCAGGTGTGCAGGTTGAAGTCGTTGCCGACCTTGATGCGCAGTGCGCCCAGGGCCTCGCTGACGATCTTGGCCTTGTCGGCGCCGAAGAACACGATGTCGCCGTCGACCGCGCCCACGCGATCGAGGATCACGTTCAGGTTGGCCTCGGGGATGTTCTTGACGATCGGCGACTGCAGGCCCTCGACGCCCTTGGCGCGCTCGTTGACCTTGATGTAGGCCAGGCCGCGGGCACCGTAGATGCCGACGAACTTGGTGTACTCGTCGATACGGCTGCGCGGCATGCTCGCGCCACCTGGCACACGCAGGGCGGCCACGCGGCTCTTGGCATCGTTGGCCGGGCCGCTGAACACCTTGAACTCGACGTCCTTGAGCTGGTCGGCAACGTCGACCAGCTCAAGCGGGTTGCGCAGGTCCGGCTTGTCGGAGCCGTAGCGGCGCATGGCTTCCTCGAAGGTCATGTGCGGGAACTCGCCGAACTCCAGGTCCAGGACTTCCTTGAACAGCTTGCGGATCATGCTCTCGGTCAGGCCCATGATCTCGGACTCATCGAGGAAGCTGGTCTCGATGTCGATCTGGGTGAACTCGGGCTGGCGGTCGGCGCGCAGGTCTTCGTCGCGGAAGCACTTGGCGATCTGGTAGTAGCGGTCGAAGCCGGCGACCATCAGCAGCTGCTTGAACAGCTGCGGCGACTGCGGCAGGGCGAAGAAGCTGCCGGCGTGGGTGCGGCTCGGCACCAGGTAGTCGCGGGCGCCTTCGGGCGTTGCGCGGGTGAGGATCGGCGTCTCGACGTCGAGGAAGCCGTTTTCGTCGAGGAAGCGGCGGATGCTGGTGGTGATGCGCGAGCGCAGGCGCAGCTTCTCGGCCATCTCCGGACGGCGCAGGTCGATGAAGCGGTAGCGCAGGCGGGTTTCCTCGCCGACATCGGAGAATTCGTTGAGCGGGAACGGCGGGGTCTCGGCCTCGTTGAGCACGGTCAGCTCGTAGCCCAGCACTTCGATGGCGCCCGAGGCCATGTTCGGGTTGACCGCACCGGCCGGACGCGCGCGCACCTTGCCGGTGATCTGCACCACGTACTCGCTGCGCACGCGGTCGGCAGCGGCGAAGCTGTCGGCGCGATCCGGGTCGAAGACGACCTGGGCCATGCCTTCGCGGTCACGGATATCGAGGAAGATCACCCCGCCGTGGTCGCGGCGACGATGGACCCAGCCGCAAAGGGTGATTTCCTGGCCGTCCAGGCTCTCGTTCAGTTGGCCGCAATAATGGCTGCGCATCATGATGGTGTTTTCGCTTCTCGTGATTCGTGTATTCGGGGAGGTCTTGGCCGCCCAAGGGGCTCATAGTGCAAGACCCGGACGGGGCAATTCAACTCAGTCGGCCTTGTCGCCGCCTGCAAGGTTCTTTTTCGCACCGGTCTTGAAGTCGGTTTCGTACCAGCCGGTGCCGCTCAGGCGAAAGCCGGGCACCGACAGCAGCTTCTTCAGCGCGGGCGCCTGGCAGGCCGGGCAATCGGTCAGGGGCGCCGCGCTGATCTTCTGCAGCACCTCCATCTGGTGACTGCAGGAAGTACATTGATAGTCATAAAGGGGCATGGAGCGTCTCTCGTCAACCACAACGCAGGCTGCCGTGGGCAGCAAAAGGCGAGATTATATATGGTTAAGGAGTGCTGTGCAGCCCGCCCGCCGATCAGCGCCGCGCCGGCGGATCCATCAGCCATGCCACGCAGATCACCCGGACCAGGCCGCTGAAATTCTTCACCCCGCCGTAGCGCAGGTGGACCTCGCGGTCGAGGTAGGACAATACCGCGCTGACCGAGCAGCGGTTGGCCTCGGCGATCGACTGCAGGATCCGCCAGTAGATGGTCTCCAGGCGCAGGCAGGTGGCAAAGCCGTTGAGCCGGACCGAGCGCGAGACAGGGCGCGACTGCTCCATGTCGAATCCCGTGCTGAACGGGTCCACGCAGTCCTTGCCGGGCCAGGGCCCCGTGTAGATACCTCGCTTGGCCAGTGTTCGCATCGCTTGCATTGCATCGCTCCATGTCCGTGGCAACCTTCCTCGCGCCTGTCGCGCGAAGTCCTGCCCCGAATGAAGCGCCGCCAGCGTGCCGCTAACCAGCAGAAAACCTTTCCTCCATGAACGACGATGCCCGGGAGCCCAGGCTCCCGGGCATCGTCGCCAGCGCCGGCCTGGAGGCGGCCGGCCCGGCGTGCGGTCACTTCTCGTCGAGCAGCACGCGCAGCATCCATGCGGTCTTCTCGTGCACTTGCATGCGCTGGGTGAGCAGGTCGGCCGTGGGCTCGTCGCTGACCTTGTCGACCACCGGGAAGATGCTGCGGGCGGTGCGGACCACGGCTTCCTGGCCCTGCACCAGCTGGCGGATCATCTCGTCGGCCGCCGGCACGCCTTCTTCTTCCTTGATGGACGAGTGTTGCGCATAGAAGGCATAGGAGCCTGGCGCCGGGAAGCCCAGGGCGCGGATACGCTCGGCAACGGAGTCCACCGCCAGGGCCAGCTCGTTGTATTGCTCCTCGAACATCAGGTGCAAGGTACGGAAGGACGGACCAGTGACGTTCCAATGGAAGTTGTGGGTTTTCAGGTACAGCACGTAGGTATCCGACAACAGGCGGGACAGCCCGTCGACGATGGACTTGCGATCTTCTTCACTGATACCGATATCGATTGCCATGAAACTCCCCTTTACAAATGGCTTGATGAACAAGCAGGCCAAGCCACTCTACCAATTCTTCGCCTGGCCTGCATGCGGCATGGCGCGATGGCAGCTGCCGGTCGCCCCGGTGATTTGAGAACCCGTGGCCTTTGCTGTTAAATAGGCAGGGTGCCACCCGTGCGGACTGTTAGAGCCGGGTGCATAGGCTGGCGTTCACGTTTTCGCGCTTCATGACCCCGCGCACCGTGTTGCCAGCTCTTCCTGTGATCGACTTATCGACTGTGAGCCAACTCCTATGTTCAAGATCGTCCATCTGGTGACGGGCGTGGCAGCCTTGCTGCTATCGTTCATTCCCAGCCTGCGAACCGATGCAACCCCCCTGCTGGACCAACCCCAGGCCGTCTATCTCGCCCTGCTCGGCCTGCTCAACCTGATCCTCGCCCCCGTGGTGCCACGCTACTACCAAGGCGCTCGCAGCCACCTGCAGCGCCTGGCCAGTGCCTTGCTGGTACTGGCGGTTGTCTTGCAGACCGTGACGCTGCTGGCGCGCCCTGACCTTGGCGACCTGCCGGCGCTGGGCTGCGCCTTGCTGGCCGTGGTGCTGCACCTGGCCGCAGGCTTCGCGCCCGCGCGCAGCACGGCGCGCAGCGCCCCAAGCGGGCAATACGAGGACAGCAAGCGCGATACGGGCACCGTGAAGTGGTTCAATACCTCCAAGGGCTTCGGCTTCATTTCCCGCGACTCCGGTGACGATATCTTCGTGCACTTTCGCGCCATCCGCGGCGAAGGCCACCGGGTACTGGTCGAAGGCCAGCGGGTGGAGTTCTCGGTGATGCACCGCGACAAAGGCCTGCAGGCCGAAGACGTGATCGCCGCGCCGCGCCGCTGATCCACGCTCTTGCAGCGACAGGACAGGCCCCTCGAGGGCCTGTCCTGTTTCAAGGCCTCAATAATGAGGCGGCGGCGCCTCGTCCTCGTCGGCCGAGTACTGGCCGACCATCTCTTCGTAGCGCTTGAGCAAGGCGGCCATCTGCATCTGCAGCCGCTCGACCACCCTGCCCTGCTCCACGATCACATCGTTGAGCGCCTGGATGGTGTCATCCTGGAACGCCTGGCGGCTCTCGAGCTCGGTCACCCGTGATTCCAGCGACATGGCTCAGGCCTCCTGGAAGGTGAAGTCGCCGGGCAGCACGGCGCGCAGCCGCTGGCCGATCACCTCGAGCCCGGCGCGGTCGTACTCGATCGCCGGCACCTTGCCCCAAACTGGAGCAGGCCAGGCGGCATCATCGCGACGACGAACGATGACATGCATGTGCAACTGGCTGACCACGTTGCCCAGCGTCGCCACATTCATCTTGTCGGCGGCGAAAGC
>JAQZAY010000002.1 GCA_029239415.1 Pseudomonas sp.
TGGTGTAGGTGTAGAACGCCAAGGTGCCGCCCATGGTCAGGCCGACCACGGTCAGCAGTTCCTTGGGGTGACGCAGCAGGGTGCGCATCAGGCTTTCCTTGGCCTTTTCCTTCCTGGTGAACGAAGCGGTCTCTTCCATGCCGCGGCGCAGGTAGAGCGCGACCACCGCGCACAGGGCACCGATCACGAACGGCACGCGCCAACCCCACGAATACAGCTGCTCGGTGGTCAGGGTCTGCTGCAGGATGATCAGTACGGCCAGCGCGATGAGCTGGCCGGAGATCAGCGTCACGTACTGGAAACTGGAGAAGAAGCCACGGCGGTCCTTGCTGGCCATTTCGCTCAGGTAGGTGGCCGAGGTGCCGTATTCACCCCCGACCGACAGGCCCTGCAGCAGGCGCGCCAGCACCAGCAGGATCGGCGCGGCGACGCCGATGGTCTCGTAGCCAGGCGTCAGCGCGATCACCAGTGAGCCTGCGCACATCAGCAGTACCGAGGCCATCAGCGCGGCCTTGCGCCCCTTGCGGTCGGCGTACAGGCCCATCAGCCAGCCACCGATGGGGCGCATGAGAAAGCCCACGGCGAAGATGGCTGCGGTGTTGAGCAGCTGCGCGGTGGTGTCGCCGGCGGGGAAGAATGCCTTGGCGAAGTACAGGGAAAAAGCGGCGTAGACGTACCAGTCGTACCACTCGACCATGTTGCCGATGGAGCCGCTGAAGATCGACTTGAGGCGGCTTGAAGTGGTCTTTTCGGCGGCAGGCGCAGCGGCCGCCCCAGATGGCAGGGAGGTGGCGTTATGCATGAGAGGTAACCTTCTCGTTGTTTTTGTAGGGGTGGAGCGTGGAGGTGGATTGCACGAGGTGTGCCAGGTGCTCAGGTAGAGGATTCGGGGACCGCTTCGCGGCCGTTTCGTGACCAAGGCCGCCCCGGCATGTCCCCGCCAGCTGCGGGATACAGGCCCGGTGCGGTCCCTTGCAGGAGCGCCTTGTGTCGCGAAAGGGCCGCAAAGCGGCCACCGTGCTTGGATGTATCGTCTCACCCAATGAGCAATTTTCCGCCGACTCTGCAAATCCGATAGGCAAGAATCCGCCTATTGCCGCTCCAGGTAGTCTTCGCGCACCAATCCGTGCCTCTGCATCTTTTCATTCAATGTGCGCCGGGGGATCTGCAGCGCTTCCATCACCGCCTTGATCTCGCCATGGTGCTGGCGCAACGCAGCGCGCAGGCATTGCGCCTCGAACGCCTCCATCTGCGCGGCGAGCGACTGGCCGGCTACATCCTCCACCTTCGGTGAATCCAGCCCAAGCGCGTGGCGCTCCGCCGCATTGGCCAGCTCGCGCACATTTCCCGGCCAGTCATGCCCCATCAACTGCGCCAGCTGCGCCCCCTCCAGCGGTGGCGCGGTGCGGCCCAGGCGCTCGGCGGCGCCACGGGCGAAATGCTCGAACAGCAGGGGAATGTCTTCGCGCCGCTCGCGCAGTGGCGCCAGATGCAACTCGGCGACGTTCAGGCGATAGGCAAGGTCTTCGCGAAAGCGTCCGGCGCGGGCTTCTTCGAGCAGGTCGGGCTTGGTCGCGGCAATGATGCGCAGGTCGACCGTGATGCTCCGGTTCGCCCCGAGACGCTCCAGCTTCTGTTCCTGGATGACCCGCAACAGCTTGGCTTGCTGGGCCAGCGGCATGCTTTCGATTTCATCGAGGAACACCGTGCCGCCGTTGGCATATTCGAGCTTGCCGACGCGCTTGCCCTGGGCGCCGGTGAACGCCCCGCTTTCATGGCCGAACAGCTCGGCCTCGAACAGCGCCTCGGGGATCGCCGCGCAGTTGAGCGCGACGAAGGGCTTGCCTGCCCGAGGCCCGTAGTCGTGCAGGCAACGCGCGACACGCTCCTTGCCGCTGCCGGTTTCGCCGCGGATCAGCACGTTGACCGGCAGGCCGGCCAGTTCCAGCACTTGCCGGCGCAACTGGACCAGGCCTTGCGACATGCCCAGCAAGCTGCCTTCGAGCCGCGACTTGAGGTCGGCCTGCTCATGCAACCGGCGGTTCTCCAGCACCAGCTGTCGCTTTTCCAAGGCACGGCGCAAGCTGCCGAGCAGGCTTTGCGGGCTGAAGGGTTTCTCCAGGAAGTCATAGGCACCGTTGCGCATGGCTTCAACGGCCATGGGCACGTCGCCGTGTCCGGTCAGCAGGATCACTGGCAGGTCCGGGTCGTCGGCCTGCAGGCGCTCGAGCAGTTGCAGGCCATCCATGCCCGGCATGCGCACATCGCTGATGATCACCCCAGGAAAGTGCGCCGGCAATTGCGCCAGGCAGTCTTGCGCGCTGGCGAACAGCCGCACGTTGAAACCCGAAAGGCTCAGCCACTGCTGCACCGCCGTGCGGATGCTGGCTTCATCATCGACGACGATCACTGAATTCAACATACAGGCTCCTGGTCGCGGGGCAGGTTCAGGCTAAGGCACGCGCCGCCAGCCAGGTTCTCGGCCTGCAACGTGCCCCCGGCTTCGTGAACGATGCCGTAGGAAATTGCCAGGCCCAGTCCGAGGCCTTCACCCACCGGCTTGGTGGTGAAGAAGGGGTCGAAGAGCTTGCCAAGGTCAGCGTCCGAAATGCCGCCGCCACTGTCCAGCACGCTCAGGCGCCAGTGCTCGGCAGCGGTTTCGATGCGGATTTCCAGGCGTTTGTAACGCTTGTCGGCCATGGCGTCGAGGGCGTTGTGCAGCAGGTTGATCAAGACCTGCTCAAGGCGGATCGCATCGCCCCGCACCCAGGCGGGACGAGCGAGGTAGAGGGCCACCTCGACCTCGTCGCCGCGAATGCGCGTATCGAGCAGGTGCAGCGCCTGGTCGACCACCGTGGCCAGGTCCAGGCGTTCGCGCAGCCCGACCGGGCTGTTGCGGGCGAAGGTCTTGAGGTGTCCGGTAAGCCCGGCCATGCGCGTGAGCATCTGCTCCAGCGGCTGCAATGCCTGGCGCGCCTCGTCCAGGCGCCCGCTGTCGAGCAGCAGGCGCAAGGTCTCGATCTGCATGCGCTGGGTGGTCAGTGGCTGGTTGATCTCATGGGCAAGGGCTGCGGACATCTGCCCCAGCGCCGCCAGCTTGGCCGATTGCACCAGGCCTTCCTGGGCAGTGCGCAGCTCGCGGGTACGCGCCTCGACCAAGCGCTCGAGCTCGTCGCGGCTGCGCTGGCGCAACCGCGCCAGGCGCATGCGCTGGCTGATGAACAGCAGCGCGAAGACCAGGCTAAGCCAGAGCGCCGCGGCGGTCAGCGCGGCATTGCGCCCGTCCTCGCTGACCTGCGGCTTGCGCAGCAGGTGCAGGGTCCAGCCGTCGGTGTCCAGCGCCAGGCTTTCCCAGAGCATTTCGCTGCTGCCTCCGGGGCCCCGCACCCGGGTCAGGCGGCTGTTGTCGTCGAACTGCTTGAGCACCTCGTGTTGCAGCGGCACCAAAGGCTGCTTGTCGTACTGGCGTGTGGCGGCCAGCTCGGCGCGGTCAGCTTCCGTCAGCGGCTGCAACTGACGGTAGCGCCAGCCATCCTGGTTGGCGATGAAGATGATGCCGCGGGCATCACTCACCAACAGCACATCGCTGCCCTGGCGCCATTCGCGTTCAAGCTCGGGAAACTCCAGCTTGACCACCATGGCGCCGAGAAACCGTCCATGTGCATCATGGACCGCGCTCGACAGGAAATACCCTGGCACGCCGCTGGTCACGCCCACCGCGTAGAAGCGCCCGCTGCCGTGGGTACGGGTTTGCTGGAAGTAGGGACGAAACCCGTAGTTGGAACCCACGTAGGTGGTCGGCAGGCGCCAGTTGCTGGCCGCCACGGCCAGGCCGGTGCGGTCGAGCAGTTCGAGGGTCGATGAGTTGGCCGCGCCATTGATGCGCTCGAGCTTGCGGTTGAGCGCATCCTGCGCTTGCGCATCGACCGGGCCACCGAGCGCCGCGATCAGCTCCGGGTCGAGCGCCAGCACGGCGGGCAGGGCGCGGTAGCGCTCGATCAGGGTGTGCAGCGAGTTGGCGTACAGGCCCAGCTGTTGCCTGGCGCGCTGGGCCTCGGTGATCATCGAGTCGTGCCTGGCCTGGTGCATGGCCCAGCTGGCACTGAGCACGGCGCCGATCACGATCACCAGGATGATCAGCCCCAGGCGCAGGGCACGTATGGAAAATGACATGGGGCCAATCCTGAAGGTCGCCGCGCCGCCCCTTGGCAGGCGCGGCGCGGCTCATGGAATCTACAGCAGCTCGAAACTCTGCTGCTGCACCGCTTCGGAGTCCAGGCCGACCAGGACCTTGAACTGGCCAGGCTCGGCGGCCCATTGCAGCTGTCCGTTGAAGAACTTGAGGTCGTCCTCGCCGATCCTGAAGGTCACGGTGCGCGTCTCGCCGGCCTTGAGCATCAGCTTCTGGAAGCCCTTGAGTTCCTTGACCGGACGGCTCATCGAGGCAGTGACGTCCTGCAGGTACAGTTGCACCACGGTCTCGCCGGCACGCCTGCTGGTGTTTTTCACCGTCACCTGCGCCTGCAGCGTCTCGCCGCGCTTGAGCGCGGTCCTGGACAGGGTCAGGTCCGCCAGGCTGAAATCGCTATAGCTCAGGCCGTAGCCGAACGGGTACAGCGGGCCATTGGGCTCCTCGAAGTACTGCGAGGTGTAGTTGCCCGGCTTGCCTGGGGTGTACGGGCGGCCAATGCTCAGGTGGTTGTAGTACATCGGGATCTGCCCGACCGAGCGCGGGAAGGTGATCGCCAGCTTGCCAGACGGGTTGTAGTCGCCGAACAGCACGTCGGCGATGGCATTGCCGCCTTCGGTGCCACTGAACCAGGTTTCCAGGATGGCGTCGGCCTGCTCGCGTTCCCAGGCCAGCGACAAGGGACGGCCATTCATCAACACCAGCACCAGCGGCTTGCCGGTCGCCTTGAGCGCCTTGATCAGCTCGCGCTGGCTGGCGGGGATCTCCAGTGTGGTACGACTCGATGACTCGTGGGACATGCCGCGCGACTCGCCGACCACGGCCACCACGACATCGGACTGTTTCGCTGCCTTGACCGCCTCGTCGATCATCACCGCGGCAGGGCGTGCATCGTCGATGATCTCGGGGGCATTGAAGTTGAGGAAGTTGAGGTAGTCGACAATCGCCTTGTCATGGGTGACGTTGGCACCCTTGGCGTAGATCAGCTTGCCTTGCTCGCCAATCGCCCGGCGCATGCCTTCGCGCACGGTGATCGAATGTTGCGGCCGGCCGGCGGCGGCCCAGCTGCCCATCATGTCGATAGGCGCGTCCGCCAGCGGGCCGACCAGGGCAACGGTGGCGTTCTTGCGCAGCGGCAGGGCCTGGTTGCGGTTTTCGAGCAGCACCAGGCTGCGGCGCGCCACGTCACGGGCCGCCTCGCGGTGCAGGCGTTGGTCGGCGTAGGTGTCCTTGGGATCGTCCTCAGCCTTGCCGATACGCCTGTACGGGTCTTCGAACAGGCCCATGTCGTACTTGGCGCCGAGCACCTCGCGCACGGCATTGTCCAATTCGGTCTGGCTGACTTCGCCAGACTCGAGCAGGCCAGGCAACTCCTGGCCGTACAGCGAGTCGTTCATGCTCATGTCGATGCCGGCCTTGATCGCCAGCTTGGCGGCCTCGCGGCCATCACGGGCGACACCGTGGCGGATCAGCTCCTGGATGGCGCCGTGGTCGCTGATGGTCACGCCCTTGAAGCCCCAGTCCTTGCGCAGCAGGTCGTGCATCAGCCAGGTATTGGAGGTGGCGGGGACACCGTTGATCGAGTTCAATGCCACCATCACTCCGCCAGCGCCGGCATCGATGCCCGCGCGATAGGGCGGCAGGTAGTCGTTGTACATCCTTGGCGCGCTCATATCGACCGTGTTGTAGTCGCGTCCGCCCTCCACCGCGCCGTACAGGGCGAAGTGCTTGACGATGGCCATGATGCTGTCGGCGTTGGCCGGGCGCGTGCCCTGGAAAGACTCGACCATGACCTTGGAGATGCGCGAGGTCAGGTAGGTGTCCTCGCCAAAGCCTTCGCTGGTGCGGCCCCAGCGCGGGTCACGGGCGATGTCCACCATGGGCGCGAAGGTCATGTCGATGCTGTCGGCGGCCGCTTCGATGGCCGAAGTCCGGCCGACCCTGGCGATGGCGTCCATGTCCCAGGTCGAGGCCAGGCCCAGGCTGATCGGAAAGATGGTACGGTGCCCATGGATCACGTCGTAGGCGAAGAACATCGGGATCTTCAGGCGGCTGCGCTGGGCAGCGTCCTGCATCGGCCGGTTCTCGTCGCGGGTGATGGAGTTGAAGGTACCGCCGATGCGGCCTGCGGCGATTTCCTTGCGGATCGTCTCGCGCGGCATTTCCGGGCCTATGCTGATCAGGCGCAATTGGCCGATCTTCTCGTCGACGGTCATCTGGGTGAGCAGATGATCGATGAATGCCTGTTTGTCCTGCAGTGGCGGGGCGGAGGGGGCGGCCATGGCCGCCTGACTGGCCAGGCCGATGACAAGGCCCAGCAAACACAGTTTGTTCATGGATTCTTTTCTCTGGGCCCCGGTCGTATGCATGTACAAGCACGCCGAAGCAGGGCAGGCGATTGGAATGATGTCAGTGGCCGGGGCATCTTTTAGCCGATACGGCGTGGCCTATCCAGCGGTTGCGGCGGATTATGCCTCATATGGTCGTTTGCGTTCAGAACCAGGGAGTATGCAGAACATGCAGTTCATTCAAGCAAGGTCGGTACGTGTGTGGTTGCTGCTGGCGCTCGCCAGTGTCCTGGCCGGATGCGGGATCAACAACATTCCGCAGAACGATGAACAGGTCAAGGCGGCCTGGGGCCAGGTGCAGAACCAGTATCAGCGCCGTGCCGACCTGATCCCCAACCTGGTCGAGACGGTCAAGGGCTACGCCCGCCAGGAACAGGAAACCCTCACCGCGGTCATCGAGGCCCGGGCCAAGGCCACTTCGATCCAGGTCGATGCCAGCACCCTGGACGATCCGCAGAAGCTGCAGCAGTTCCAGCAGGCCCAAGGCCAGCTGAGCGGTGCGTTGAGCCGCCTGATGGTGGTGTCCGAACGCTACCCGGACCTCAAGTCGAACCAGAACTTCCTGGCGCTGCAATCCCAGCTCGAAGGCACCGAGAACCGCATTGCCGTGGCTCGTCGGGACTTCATCGCCGCGGTGCAGAAGTACAATACCGAGATCCGTACCTTCCCTGGCAGCATCTGGCACAAGGTGATGTACAGTGACCTGAAGGTGCGCGAAAGCTTCGAGGCCACCAGCGAGAATGCCGACAAAGCGCCTGAAGTGAAATTCTGATGCGCGCGCTGATCGCCTCCTGCTGGCTGGCATTGCTGCTGGCCAGTGGCCTGGCGCAGGCCGCGCCGACTTTTCCCGCACTGACCGGGCGGCTGGTGGACAACGCCCATCTGGTCGATCCTGCCAGCGCCCGGCAGCTCGAGCAGATGCTCGCGGCCCACGAGCAGTCCACCGGCGAGCAGGTCGTGGTGGTGACCCTGCCCGGCCTGCAGGGCCTGCCGATCGAAGACTATGGCTACCAACTGGGACGGCACTGGGGCATCGGCCAGAAGGGCAAGGACAACGGCGCGTTGCTGATCGTGGTGCCCAGCGAGCGGCGCCTGCGCATCGAGGTCGGCTACGGCCTCGAGGACCGGCTCACCGATGCCCAGGCCTCGGTGATCATCAACAGCGTGATCACGCCGTCGTTTCGCCGCGAGGCCTACAGCGACGGCATCGTCGCCGGTGTCAGCGCCATGCTCCATGTGCTCGGCGGCGAGCCCCTGCAGGAAAGCCCCGAGCCCGAGGGTACCCGCGGCTCGGCCATGTTCGCGCTGCTGGTGATGCTGGTGTTCGTGGTCATGATCATGTCGGGCGGTGGGCGCGGCCGGGGTGGCCGTGGCGGCGGTCTTGGCGCGGTGCTGGGTGGCGCCCTGGGCGGTGGCCTGGGCGGCTTTGGCGGTGGTGGCGGGAGAGGCGGTGGCTTCGGCGGCGGTGGCGGCAGCTTCGGCGGCGGCGGATCATCAGGCGGCTGGTAGACAACCTATCGACGAGAAAACGATTGCATGACTTTGCTCAAGGAACATGAACAGCGCCAGGTCGCCGAGGCGATCGCCCGGGTCGAACAGCACACCGATGCCGAACTGGTCACGGTGCTGGCCCGGCGCGCCGACGACTACGCCTACATACCGTTGCTGTGGGCCAGCCTGGTGGCCCTGGTAGTGCCCGGCCTGGCGCATTTCGCACTGGGCTGGCTGACCATCAACCAGCTGCTGCTGACCCAGTGGCTGACGTTCATCGTGCTGTGCCTGGTGTTTCGCCTGCCGCGCCTGACCACCCGGCTGATCCCGCGCTCGGTGCGGCACTGGCGGGCGTCCAACCTGGCGCGGCGGCAGTTTCTCGAGCAGAACCTGCACCATACCGAAGGCGCCACCGGGGTGCTGATCTTTGTCAGCGAGGCCGAGCGCTACGTGGAGATCCTGGTCGATGACGGTATCGCCCGGCACCTGGACAACCAGGTATGGGCGGGCATCGTCGCGCGGTTTTCCGAGCAGGTGCGCCAGGGCGAGACGCTGCAGGGCTTTCTCGCCTGCATCGAGGCCTGTGGCCAGGTGCTCGGCACCCATGTACCGCTGACCCACCCACGCAACGAGTTGCCCAACCGGCTGGTGATCCTCGACTGAGCCACGCCCATCGAGAAAACCTGTGCGCAGGCCGGGCATCCACGTAAAATGCCCGGTATTGCGCCTCGCGCGCCCTCCGCACCCTCGAGGCACCCTCTCCCGATGTCCGTCACACCCTCCGCTTCAACCGCACCGGATGCGCGTGCGCAGTTTCTCGACAGGCTCGACGCCAGCCTGCAAGGCAGCACCCTGGTAAAGCTGGTACTGGCCCGCCATGTCGGCGCCGACGATACCTTGCAGCGCATCATCGCCAAGCCCCTGACGGTCAAGGGCCAGGCGTGCCTGTCGCTGGTCTACCGTCACCAGACCCGCGACATCACCCGCAACCTGCCGCTGGAGCAGGCCCGCGCGCTCGTGGATGAACTGCTGCCGGCAAGCTTTCGCAATGCCCACCTGTTCAGCCAGGACGAGGAAGTGCAGCTCAATTTCACCAAGAAAGGCAAGCCCATGCTCCAGCGCCACGGCGCGCAGGCTCCGCGCGAGGCCGCGCCTGCCGAGCATGACCGCGAGAAAAAGCGCTACCTGGAACTGACCCGGCCGTTTCTGCGCGACCTCGGCGTCACCGACCGCCAGGGCGCGCTGATCCCGTCCATGTCGCGCAAGTGGAAGCAGATCAACAAGTTCATCGAGGTCTTCGACCACGCCCTGTCCAGCGCACCGCTCGTGGCCGACAAGGCATTGCGGGTGGCCGACTTCGGGTCGGGCAAGGGCTACCTGACCTTCGCCATGCATGACTACCTGACCGACCGCCTGGCGCGCCAGGTCCAGGTGACCGGCGTCGAGCTGCGCCAGGACATGGTCGACCTGTGCAACGCTGCTGCCGCACGGCTGGATCAGCCCGGCCTGGTGTTCGAGTGCGGCGACGTGCGCAGCGTCGTGCCCGAGGCCATCGACGTGATGATCGCCCTGCATGCCTGCGACGTCGCCACCGACTACGCCATCCACACCGGCATCCGCTGCGGCGCCTCGATCATCATGTGCTCGCCGTGCTGCCACAAGCAGATCCGTCCGCAGATGGCCAGCCCAGGCCTGCTGCAGCCGATGCTGCAATATGGCCTGCACCTGGGCCAGCAGGCCGAGATGCTTACCGACAGCCTGCGTGCGCTGTATCTGGAAGCCTGCGGCTACGAGACCAAGGTGTTCGAGTTCATCTCCCTGGAGCACACCAACAAGAACAAGATGATCCTGGCGGTCAAGCGCAAGTCACCTGGTGATGCTGGTGTACTGCTGGAGAAGATCGAGCAGCTGAAGGCGTTCTACGGGGTGAAGGAGCACTGCCTGGAGACGTTGCTGCGCGCCGATGGGCTGATCGCGGCATAGGCCGCTAAAGACTTCAGGAGTTGCCATAGGCCGGTTCGACGAGGCCCGCCTGGGCACAGCAGGTGCCTGCTCCTGGTCAGTGCCGCTTGCCGTAGTTGGCCGGCACTGCGATTTCCCGCCCAGCCCCGCCCAGTGGGTGCGTGCTGGCATCGAAGAAGTGCAGCGGTAGGCCCGGAGCCTGGCTGAACGCCTCAACGTAGCGTTGCTTCTGGCTGATGATCGAGGCCTCGCCCAATGGGCGGATGGCGATCGCCAGATGGGCCGGACGGGCCTGGCGGATGGCCTCGGCCAGGTGCTGGTCCTGGGTGCCCAGGTGCTGGCCGAACACGCACAGGCCTTCGCGCTCGCGGGCCAGTTCGCCCAGGCACCAGGACAGGTAGTCGGAGTTGCGGATAGCCCGCAGCTTGTCGCCGCTGGTGCTTTCATTGATGAACAACGGCACATCGCCTGGGGTGTTGACCGCGAAGCCATCGAGCAGCTCGCTGCCTTCGGCGCTGCGCTGGCGCGTGGTGCCGTCGGCTTGCTTGAGCAGGTGCAGGCCGCCGTGCAGGTAGTGCAGGCGCGTGCCTTGATCGCCAGTGGCGCGCACATCGAAGAAACCTTCCTCGTCGAACAGCCGCGCGAAGCCCTGCGGCGCATGCTCGAGCGCCCAGGGGCAAAGCAGGTCGTAGTTGCTGGTGAACACGCGGTCATAGTTGCGCAGCTCGTCGCTCAAGGCCTGCAAGGTCGGCGTCGGCATCAGCGCGAAGGGAACGTGCAGGCTGCGCATGGCGTGGATCAGCGCTTCCTTGATCGCATAGTAGCGGTTGAGCGGCGCGGTCGAGCTGATCGCCAGCGCGGCGTTGGTGCGTACCGTGGTATTGAGCATGCTCAGTACCGGCTCGAACAGCTCGGTGCCCAGTGCCTTGAACAATGCCTGATCGCTCTTGCCCAATGCCCGGGAGCGTACCTGCTGGGCCTGCTCGAACAGCGAGAAGTAGCCGAACGGCTTCCACATGGCGCGGCTGGCCCCATTGCCCAGCAGCAGGGCGCGGCAGGAGTGGCGGTCGTTGAGCTCCGTCCAGCTGGACAGGTGGGCATCGAGGGTTGCGTGGGGCATTGGGGATCCGTCGGTATGCAGGCAAACGGCGCGACTTTAGCATGTCATGGAGAGTGTGCGAGGCTGGCCGTAAGGACAATATGGGGAAGGAATGCAATGAACAGTATCATCCACTGGGCCCTGGGCACATTGTTGTTGGCATCGACGGCCAGCGCCGAAGCGCTAGAGTCGCGTGCCGTGGGCCTGGGCATTCCGGACCCTGCGGTGATCGCCCACCGCGGCGCCTCCCACGACGCGCCGGAGTCCACCCTGCCTGCCTATCTGCTGGCGCGCGACCTGGGTGCCGACTACCTGGAACTTGACCTGCAGCGTACCCGCGACGGTGTGCTGGTCGCTGTCCACGATGACACGCTGGTGCGTACCAGCGATGTCGCCCGGCGCTACCCGGACCGGCATGACAGCCCTGTCAGCGCCTTCACCCTGGCCGAGCTCAAGGCTCTGGATGCCGGCAGCTGGTTCAACGAGGCGTACCCGGACCGCGCGCGGGCGTCGTTCGAGAAATTGCAGATTCTTACCTTGGACGAAGTGATCGACATCGCCGAAGGCAATCCGGAACGCGCCCCTGGCCTGTACATCGAGACCAAGGTGCCGGGCCAGTTTCCCGGCATCGAGGACGAGCTCCAGGCGCGCCTCCAGGCACGTGGCTGGCTCGACCGGCCAGGCAGGGTGGTGCTGCAGACGTTCGACCGCAACAGCCTCGGCTTGCTGCACAAGAGCATGCCGCAAGTGCCGAAGATCCTCCTGCTGTGGGTCGGCAAGGGAGCCATCGAGCCGGCTTCCGGCCAGTCCTTCGCCGAATCCGGCGAGCACGACAAGGCGGCGTTCTACGCGCGCCAGCAACCACGGGACCCCGCCGAATTCACCCGTTGGCTGGACGCCGCCGTGCAAGGCGGCGCGATCGGCACCGGGCCATCGGCGGCACGTGTCGGGGGAGGCGAGCAAAGCTATGCCAACCTGATCCAGCCGTGGATGAACCAGCTCGCCCATGAACGGAGATTGCTGGTGCACGTCTACACCTTGGATGCGCCGGAAGACTTCACGATGGCCACGGCGGCCGGGGTCGACGGCATCTTCACCAACCGCACGGGCGCCTTGCTGCGCCACTACGGCCGGCCCGCCGAACACAGCGAGGCAGAGCTGCTGCACAAGCTGGGCTATTAAGATACTGGCACCGGCGCGAAGACGTGCATGAGAATGATATGAATTCCTATAGCGATATTCATCTGCACGCGCAATGACTTCACTCTCCTTGCAGCCGCGTGGCCGCGGTTGCGCAGGCGTGTGTGCCCAAAGGCTGAATGCAATGCTGCGGGAAATATCCCTTGGCGATAGCGGGCAGCCTGATTAAGAGAGTTGCTTGCACAGGTACGGTGCCGCTCTCGTGCCCAGCGCAGTGCCTGTGGGAGCTGGATTGGCGCACGCAGGAGATTCAGAACAAACCCCCAGGAACGAAAAAAGGAGCCATCGGCTCCTTCTTGCTGGCCATGACGTCGCTGGAACGTCATGCACTGAAATCGTGTGGAGCGGGTGAAGGGAATCGAACCCTCGTTATCAGCTTGGGAAGCTGGAGTAATGCCATTATACGACACCCGCCTTGCAGCTCGACTTTGTACCAGAACACGCGGGCGATTAGAAGTGCGCAGTGGCAAAAAAGCCGCTCGACGGCCTGTAGGCGATGCAGACGGGCGCGCTACAGGTCGTCGGGTCGCTCAGATGGCCAATGCATGATGACCCAGTACGTAATGACTGCGCTGGCGGTTTTCACGGGCAGTCGGTTTGAGGAAGCCCAGCAGGGCGTTGCGCGTGGCTTCGCTGGCGGCCTTGTGTTCCAGGTCAAGGAAGTGGCCGGCCCCGCGAATCTCGCTGAAATGACTGTTGCGCACGCGGTTCTTGAACGTGCGGGCATCTTCGGCGGTGGTGTACTCGTCGCGCTCGCCGTTGATGAACAGCACCGGGATGTCGATGGTGTCGGCGCTCCTCAGCGCGCGGGTCAGCTCCTCGCTGAGCACTTCGCCGATATGGAAGTGCATCTGCGCGTACTCATGGCTGTCCAGGCTGGTGACGTGCCGGTAGTTGAACCGCTTGTACAGCGATGGAAGATGCTTGCCGATGGTGTCGTTGACGAGGTTGCCGACCTGGTAGCGATCGCATGCGCCCAGGTAGCGGGAGCCGCGTTCAAGATAGTCGCGCATCGGCTCGTTGACCACCGGGGAGAACGAACTGATCACGGCCTTCTTCACATGCTGCGGTTTCTGCGCCAGCGCCAGCAAGGTGCAGGCACCGCCCCAGGAGAAGGACATGACATGGTCGGCGCAGAAGTGGTCGATCAGTTCCAGCAGGACATGAGCCTCGGTTTCCTTGGTGAGCAGGCGTTCGTGGTGGTTGTGCGGCTTGGACTGGCCGGCATACGGCTGGTCGTAGAGCACGACGTTGAACTGCGGATACAGACTGCGCATCGTCTGAGCGAAGGAGGCGGTGGTGGCAAGCGAGCCGTTGACCAGAATGATGGTCTTGTCGGCGCCTTGCGCGCGGTAGAACTCTGTATAAACCCGATACTGTCCTTGAAGATCAAGTACTGCAATTTCTGGCCTCATGTCATCGACTCCTGGCGCAAAAAAAGGGTATTCGTGTCACCCACGGTGCACGTCTTTTATGACAGGTAGGCATACGCCTTGAAGTGAAACGGGGGGCCCAGTGTCGATCCTTGACAGGCGTGGTCGACGAGTATTGTTGTTCGCGGGCAATTCGCCGCGCACCGAGGCCTGAAGGCACCGGGCAAACGGCAAAAGGCGTCTTCGACTGCGTTCGTGACCGAGGAGTCACATGCAGACTGACGAGTTGGATTCAAGCAGCAGGGTAGGGAATCCGCAAGTGCCGTTCAGACGATATGGAATATAAAACCGCCAGGCGGTTGTCAGGCGGTATACCAGCAGACACGGCACCGAAGAGCGTCAGATCAAGGCGACTTCATCGCGCGTCAGGTGCCTGAACGCTCCAGGCGCCAATACCGGATCCAGCACCAGCGGCCCCATGCTTTCACGGTGCAATCCAATCACCTTGTTATCGAAATGCCCGAACATCCGTTTGACCTGGTGGTAGCGCCCTTCGACGATCGCCAGGCGCGCCCGGCGTGGACCAAGCAGCGTCAGTTCGGCGGGGAGGGTGGTGAGGTCTTCGAAGGCAAAATAGAACCCTTCGCGAAACTTCTCGATGTAGTGGGCGCCGATCTCGTCCTCGGTCTCGACATGATAGACCTTGGGCAGCTTGGTGGCGGGCTGGGTGAGACGCCGGGACCACTGGCCGTCGTTGGTCAGCAGCATCAAGCCGGTGGTGTTGTAGTCGAGGCGCCCGGCAATGTGCAGGTCGTTGCGCAGCTCGGCGGGCAGCAGGTCCAGCACGGTGGGGTGCTGCGGGTCATGGGTGGCGCTCACGCAGCCCGGCGGCTTGTGAAGCATGAGATAGATCGCTGGGTATCCGGCCTGCAGCACCCGCTCATCGACCTCGATACGGCTGAATGCCCGCACTTGCAGGCGGGGATCGGCTACGGCCGTGCCGTCGACGCGCACGCGCCGTTCCGCCAGCAGCACACGCACTTGCTGGCGGTTGAAACAGGGCAGGTTGCCGAGAAAACGGTCGAGTCGCATGGCGTCGGGGGCTGGCAGGAACGGGCACGCAGTCTACCGACTCGGCCGATCCTTGGCTGCCTGCAGTTGCGCCTCGATTCCCGCGCAGCGCGGGCACAGGCAGGAGGTGTCGCGCAGCTCCGTGGGCAAGGCTTGCAGGGCCGCCGGATCGATGCTCACCTCGAAGCACCAGCAGTTCTGCGTGGCGCTGCCAGGCACTGCCAGGCTGCACTGGTTGAGCGCACCGCAGGCCGGGCACAGCCGGGCGTCAACATGGCTTGATGCCTGAGCTTGTATCAATTTGTTGCGTGGATCGCACTGCACGTCGCCGGTCCTGTCTTATTCAATGTCGATGAACGTTTGCCGTCTCGATGCCTGCCAGCGCCGCTGGCTCAAGGCACGCCAGCGGTCCGGGAGGCCGCCATGTATTACCGAATCCTCGTGCTTGCATTGCTGGGCCTGGTCATCACCGCTTGTGTGCCTTACACCGGCAGCAGCTATTACCGCGCCGAATACTACACCGCGGATCGCTACGACTCGCAGCGCCATTATCGCCCGGGCTACTACAACCGTGGCTATTATGTCGCGCCTCAGCCCCGCTACTACTACAGCCCGCCATCGCGGTACTACCGGCCTGCGCCCGTGCCGCACTACAGGCCCTATCCGCCCCCTGGCGTGCAACCTCACTGGCAAGGCAACCCGCGCTACGATCATCACTACAACACCGACCGCCAGCGCTACGACTACAACCGTGACCGCCAGCGCCACGACTACCGCAACGATCGCCGCTACCAGGACGAGCGCCGCCGACACGATGGCCGCGGCATGCGCGGTCAGCAGCACGACGGCCGTCGTGATGGGCGCAACTGGCAGCGTTGACCTCAGGCAAGGTCTGCCAGTGGATGGCGGCCTTCCCACACTTTGCTGAAATGCGCCTCGACCACCGCCTCGGGCACCTGGGCGATGTCCGGCCAATGCCATCGCGGCTGGTTGTCCCTGTCCAGCAGGCGCGCGCGTACGCCTTCGCTGAACTCGGGATGCCGGCAACAGTTCAGGCTCATCGCGTACTCCATCTGGAATACCTGGCCCAGCGACAGATGCCGTGCGCGTTCGATCTGCTCCCAGATCAGTCGCGCCGTCAGCGGGCAGCCGTCATGCAGGCGTGCGCCGGCCTCGGCCAGCAACGGGTCGTCATGCCCGCGCAGGTCGCCCAAGGCTCGCCACGCAGCAACCGGGTCGGCGACATCCAGCAGCTCATCGATCATCGCCCGGCGCGGCAGCCATTGCGCCTCGGGCAACTCGGCGCAGGCGCGATGCTGCTCGGCCTTGAGCAGGCTGTTGAGCTGCAGCCGGGTCTGTTCCTGCCAGTTCAGCTGCAGCAGTTCCTCGACCAAGGCCTCTTGCTGGTGCTCTCCGAGAAAGCGGTCGGCCAGCCCCAGGTCAAGGGCATCCCGGGCGTTGATCGGCGAGCCGGTGAGCGCCAGGAACAGGCCGAGCCTGCCGGGCAGTCGGGAAAGGAACCAGCTGGCGCCGACGTCCGGATACAGGCCGATGCCGATCTCGGGCATGGCCAGCCGGCTGCTGGGCGTGACGATGCGCACGCTCGCACCCTGCAACAGGCCCATGCCGCCGCCCAGCACATGCCCATGGCCCCAGCACAGCAGGGTTTTCGGATACGTGTGCAGGCGATGGTCCAGTCGGTACTCGGCGGCGAAGAAGCGGGCCGCCAGTGGCGGTACCGAACCGGGGTGCTCCAGGCATGCCTGTGCCAGCCCGCGCACGTCGCCACCGGCACAGAAGGCCTTGGGCCCGGCACCTCGCAACAGCACGCAGACGATGCCGGGGTCGTTTGCCCAGGCCTGCAACTGTTCGTCGAGCATTTCGATCATCGGTAGGGTCAAGGCATTGAGTGCCTTGGGTGAATTCAGGGTGACGATGCCGATGCGCGCACCATCGACCCCTGCCAGGACTTCACAATCGATAGACATGGACAACCTCGCTGAAGTTATCCAGACAAGTATGGCCTGCCCGAGCGATCATGCCGGTCGTCGGTCGGATCGATTGACAACGCCCTGCGGCTTTCCTAGTGTCGCGCACATTGTTTACGGACGGCCCCATGACTGACGACGATCGCATCAAACTCGAACCGAACTGGAAAACCGCCCTGCGCGATCAATTCGAGCAGCCCTACATGCAGCAACTGCGCGAGTTCCTGCGCCAGGAGCATGCGGCAGGCAAGGAAATCTATCCCCCAGGGCCGCTGATCTTCAACGCACTCAATTCAACGCCGCTGGACAAGGTCAAGGTGGTCATCCTCGGCCAGGACCCTTACCACGGCCCGGGCCAGGCCCATGGCCTCAGTTTTTCCGTGCAGCCAGGCATCGCCACGCCGCCGTCGCTGGTCAATATCTTCAAGGAATTGCAGCGCGACCTGAACATCCCCATCGCCCGCCATGGCTGCCTGCAAAGCTGGGCCGACCAGGGCGTGCTGCTGCTCAACACCACCCTGACCGTCGAGCGGGGCAATGCTGCTTCCCATGCCAACAAGGGCTGGCAGTTGTTCACCGATCGAATCATCGAGGTGGTCAGCGAACAGCGCTCCGACGTGGTGTTCCTGCTGTGGGGCGCGCATGCCCAGAGCAAGCAGAAGCTGATCGACGGGACCAAGCACCTGATCCTCAAGTCCGTGCACCCCTCGCCCTTGTCGGCCTATCGCGGCTTCCTGGGGTGCGGGCATTTCAGCCAGGCCAACCGTTTTCTCGAGCAGCGCGGATTGGCGCCGATTCAGTGGGAATTGCCTGAGTCCGCCTGATCCTTCCTGGCGGCGTCACTGGCCTGCCGATTCCAGATCCTGAACAGCGGTTCGGCGAGAAACAGCACGAACAGCAACCGCATCACCTGCATCGCCGTCACCAGCGGCACCGACAGTTCCAGGGTCTCGGCGGTCAGGCTCATCTCGGCAATGCCGCCGGGCATCATGCCCAGAGTCAGCGAGCGCAGGTCCAGGCCTGTGAGGTGACTGAGCAGCCAGGCCGAGCCGGCCGCGATCAGCATGCTCAAGGCCGTGGCCACCAAGGTGCGGCCCAGGAACGAAGGCGCCCGGCGAAAGAACGCGCGGTTGAAGTGGCAGGCCAGCCCGCTGCCGATCAGCCATTGGCCGATCTGGCTGGCGCCATCGGGCAAGGCGATCTGCAGGTTGCCCGCCAGGCTGATGCTCGCTGCCACCAGCAACGGCCCGAACAGCCAGGGATTGGGTTGGCGCAGGAGTTGCCAGAGCAGCGCGCAGAGCACCGCCAGCGGCGCGATCAGCGCCAGCCAGCCCCAACTGACGCTGCCGGCATGGCTCAGCGATACGCCGTCACCGAGCAGGAACTTGAATATCGCCGGAACGCACAGGACCACCGCCAGCACCCGCAGGCTCTGGGCAGCGGCCACCTGGCTGAGCACCGCGCCATTGCGCGCGCCCAGGTTGACCATCTCGCCCGAACCGCCTGGCATGCTGGCGAAAAACGCCGTGGCGCGGTCTTCGCCGGTGCGCCGCAGCAGCCACACGCCGAACACGCTGGACACGCTGGTCAGCAGTGCGCCGAAGAAGATCAGCGCGAAGTGGCTACCGACCTGCTCGATCACCATCGGGGTGAAATGCAGGCCGATGCCGATGCCGATGATCCATTGGCCGCACTTGCGGCCTCCGGGAATTTCGCTGAGCTGCCAAGGCGTCAGGCAGCGCACCAGGATGATCGCCAGCAACGAGCCGACCATCCAGGGCAGTGGCCAGCCGACCTGGCTGGCGAGATAGCCGCCCGCCAGGCCGACCAGCCCCGTGGCCCAGTACAGCGCAGGCAACCGGTCAGACATTGGCCAGGGCACGCCGTTGCTGGGCGCGGCGGCGCCAGATGCGCAGCAGCGGCAGGACCAGCATGCAAAGGGTCAGGGCCCATACGCACAGGCTGATCGGGCTTGCCCAGAGAATGTCCAGCTCGCCGTTGGAGATCGACAGGGCGCGGCGCAGGTTCTGCTCCATCAGGCCGCCGAGGATGAACCCCAGCAGGATCGGCGACAGCGGGAAGTCCAGCTTGCGCAGGATGTAGCCCATGATGCCGATGCCGACCATCAGGAACAGGTCGAAGGTGGTGGCGTGCACCGCGTACACACCGATCCCGGTGATGATCGCGATCACCGGCACCAGCGCCCAGTTCGGCACGGCCAGGATGCGGGTGAAGATGCGGATCATCGGGATGTTCAGGATCACCAGCATGATGTTGGCGACGAACAGCGAGGCGATCAGGCCCCAGACGAGGTCGGGCTGCTGCTCGAACAGCATCGGGCCCGGGGTGATGTTGTACAGGGTCAGTGCGCCGATCATCACCGCCGTGGTGCCTGAGCCGGGTACGCCAAGGGTCAGCATGGGCACCAGCGCGCCGCAGC
Source organism: Pseudomonas sp. (assembly GCA_029239415.1). The sequence continues at coordinate 19,162 of JAQZAY010000002.1, forward strand.
ACGAGGCGCCGATGGCGGTTTCAGGCGCGGCAAGGCCACGCTGGTCACCCTTGCCGAACGTGCCCGAGGCGCCTGCGATGCGCTTTTCGGTCATGTAGGCCACGGCACTGGCCAGGGTCGCACCCGCGCCGGGCAGCACGCCCATGATGAAGCCGAGCAGGCCGCAGCGGACATTCACCGCGAACACCGAGGCCGCTTCCTTCACGTTGAACAGCATCCGCCCGGTGGCCTTGACCGCCTGGTGGCCGTGATGGGTCTTCTCCAGCAGCAGCAGGATCTCGCTGATCGAGAACAGCCCCAGCACCAGCACGACGAACTGGATGCCGTCCGCCAGGTGCACGCTGTCGCCGGTGAAGCGGTAGACGCCACTGTTGGCATCGATGCCGACCGCCGAGAGGAACAGTCCGATCAGCGCCGCGATGAACGTCTTCAACGGCTTGTCGCCGGCCATGCCGCCCAGGCAGATGATGGCGAAGACCATCAGCACGAAGTATTCGGCCGGTCCGAAGGCAATCGCCCACTTCGCCAGCAGCGGCGCGAACAGCACCATGCCGCAGGTGGCGATGAACGCACCGATGAACGAGCTCCAGGCCGACAGCGACAAGGCGACGCCTGCCAGGCCTTGGCGGGCCATGGGGTAGCCGTCCAGGGTGGTCATCACGGTCGAGGCTTCGCCGGGGATGTTCAGCAGGATCGAGCTGATCCGCCCTCCGTACTCGCAGCCCAGGTACACAGCGGCCAGCAGGATCAGCGCCGATTCCGGTGGCAGGCCGAGGGCGAAGGCGATGGGGATCAGCAATGCCACGCCGTTGATCGGGCCCAGGCCCGGCAGCAAGCCGACCACGGTGCCGATCAGCGTGCCGCTCAGGGCGGTGACCAGGTTATAGGGGGTAAGGGCGACGCCGAAGCCCTGGCCCAGGTAGCTCAAGGTATCCATGTGTCAGTTCTCCAGAACGTCAAGCAGGCCGAGGGGCAGTGGTACGTCCATCACGTAGTCGAACAGCCAGTACAGCAGCAGGCTCATCGCGACCACGATGACCGCGCTGTGCAGCCAGCGTCCGCCATACAGGCGGGCCATGGGCACGCCGATCAGGATGCTGCTGAGGATGAAGCCGAGCGATTCGAAGGTCGCGGCGAACACCAGCAGCAAGGCCACGCACAGGCCGATCTTGGTCAGGGTCTCGCGGTCGAGCTCGGGCTCGTCGTCCTTGCGCACGATGGGAGTAGGGCGCACTGCCAGGTACAGCAGCGCCAGGCCCATCAGGCCCAGCATCAGCAGTGGGTAGGCGCGCGGGCCCACCGGTTCGTAGGAAAATGCGGCCTGGTAAGGCCAGGCCATGACCGCCAGCGCCGCGCAGGCGGCCAGCAGGATCAGGGCGAAGATGCGTTGCAGGATCATGGTGAAATCCTTGTGGTGACGCGGGCTTTTGAACACTGATCTTCAAGACGGCGCTGGAACTGTGGGAGCGCCGAACCGCAGCTCCCACAGGTCCAGCGTCGTTCCGAGATCAGATGAAGTCAGCGATTTTCAGCAGGTTTACTGAATCAGCCCGAATTCCTTGGCCAAGATCTTGTAGTCCGCGACCTGCTTCTTCACGTAGCCGTCCAGTTCCTCGCCGGTCATGGCGAAGGGGAACAGCTCGCGCTGGTCACGCAGCTTGGCGAACTCTTCGGAAGTCAGCAGCTTGTCGAACGATGCCTTCCACCAGGCGTAGTCCTCGTCGCTGACCTTTGGCCCCAGGTAGAAACCGCGTACCACCGGCCAGACGATATCGAAGCCTTGCTCCTTGGCGGTGGGGATGTCCTTCATCCCGGCCTCGTCCAGGCGGTTTTCCGAGAACACCGCGAGGATGCGCATGTCGCCACTCTGGATGTGCGGCATGGAGTCGGAGATGTCGGTACTGCCTACCTGGATATGCCCACCCAGCAGCGCGGTGGCGATTTCGCCGCCGCCTTCCAGGGCCACGTAGCGCAGGTCGCGCGGGTTGATGCCGGCCGCCTTGGCGATCAGCGCGGTCTGCATCCAGTCCTGGCTGCCGACGGTGCCGCCAGAGCCGATCACGACCTTGCTCGGGTCTTTCTTCAGGGCGGCGACCAGGTCGGCGAGGTTCTGGTAGGGCGAGTCCTTCTTCACTGCGATGGCGCCATAGCTGGTGCCGACCGCCGCCAGCCAGCGCACGGCGTTTTCATCGAAACGGCCGAACTTGCCCTGGGCCAGGTTCAGCAGCGAGCCGCTCGACCAGGCCACCAGGGTACCGGCATCGCCTGGGCGCTGGGCGACCACGGCGTTGTAGGCGACCGCGCCGACTCCGCCAGGCATGTAGGTGACACGCATGGGCTTGCTGAGGATCTTCTCGTTGACCAGCGCGCTTTGCACCAGCTTGCAGGTCAGGTCGAAGCCACCGCCAGGGGAGGCGGGGGCGATGCATTCAGGACGCTTGGGTTCGGCGGCGAGGGCATTGCTGGCCAGCAGCAGGCAGCCAGTTGCGAGGACGAGGCGGCGCAGTGAAAAGGTCATCGTCTTTCTCCGTACATTGTTGTTATGGATTACCAGAGGGCCACGCTGTAGCTCACCAGCAGCCGCACTTCGTCGGCATCGCGGGCAAAGTTCGAGCGGAAGGTGGCGTTGCGCAGGCGCACGGCGACGTTTTTCAGGGCGCCGCTTTGTACCACGTACTTGAACTCGGTATTGCGCTCCCACTCCTTGCCCTCGCCGCCATCGGCCAGGCTGACGTTGTCGCCGCTGAGGTAGCGGGTCATGAACGTCAGGCCAGGGATGCCCAGGGCCGCGAAGTTGTAGTCGTAGCGCGCCTGCCATGAGCGCTCGTCGGCGCCGGCGAAGTCGTTGATCTGTACGAAGTTGACCAGATAAGGGTCGGAACCATCGATGTAGGGAAAGGCGCTGTCGCCCGACAGGTGCTGGTAGGCGAAGCTCAGCTTGTGGCCGCCCAGGCCGTAGCTGAACATGCCGTTGGCCGCGGTGTTGTCGATCTTGCCGCCACGGGCCTGGCCCTGGTCGTCACTGACCGACAGGCGCAGGTCGGCGCCGAGGATGCCGGGGCCCCAGGGCTGGCTGGCGACCAGGCCGACGAAGTGCTGGCGGTAGACTTCGTCGAGCTGGGCGAAGTGGTAGCTGCCGGTGATCTTGTCGGTGAACGTGTAGTCAACGCCAGCCAGGTCGTAGTGCTCGCCGGCCACGGTGCCGAGGAAGCGGCTGTTCTTGTTGTTGAGCGCGATGTCTTCCTTGTTGGTGTTGTCGCGGTCCTTGGCTTTTTCGAGGCGCCCGCCGGTGAGGGTCAGGTTGCGGATCTCGCGGGAGGTCAGCAGCCCGCCTTCGAATGTCTGAGGCAGGATGCGCCCGTCGTTGGGCTGCAGGGTCGGCAATTCCGGGATGAGGGTGCCGATCTTCAGCTCGGTCTCGGAAATCTTCACCTTGCCGGTCAGGCCGAGCTTGGAATATTCGTCGGCGGCGCGGCCATCGTCGTGGGTCGGCAGCAGGCCGGTGCCGGTACGGTCGGGGCTGGAGTCGAGCTTCACGCCGAGCATGCCCAAGGCATCGAGGCCAAAGCCCACGGTGCCGTCGGTGTAGCCGGACTCGAAATTGAGCATGAACCCCTGCGCCCACTCATCGCGCTTGGACTGCTGGCTGCTGGTCCCGTCGCGGAAATCGCGGTTGAAATACATGTTGCGGGTTTCGAAGGTGGCCGTGCTGTCTTCGATGAAGGCGGCCTGGCTCAACGGGGCGACACCGGCAAGGGTGAACGCACTGGCGATGGCATAGGGTCGAGAGGGCGAACGGCGGATAGGCGAGGGCGCCTGCGGCTGCATGGACAGCATCGTCGAGTGACTCCGTTATTGTTTTTATGGGTCTGCACCTTTTTGGTGCTTATATGGCCGATCTTGGGGCCTTGGCGAAATGCTAGGTAAAGAACCTTTCGCTAACCTTTCAATGTGAAAGGATTGTTGCAAAGGGCTTCACAGGGCGCCCTACGGGGGTACACTCCGCGCCACAGACCCTGACCCGAGCGGGAGAAAGCGATGCGTGTGCTGCTGGTCGAAGACCATCTGCAACTGGCCGAGAGCGTTGCCCAGGCCTTGAAGAGCACCGGCCTGACCGTGGACGTGCTGCACGACGGCGTGGCCGCCGACCTTGCGTTGGCCAGCGAGGAGTACGCCGTGGCGGTGCTCGACGTGGGCCTGCCGCGCATGGACGGCTTCGAGGTGCTGGCGCGCCTGCGGGCCCGTGGCAAGACCTTGCCGGTGCTGATGCTGACCGCGCGCAGCGACGTCAAGGACCGGGTCCATGGCCTGAACCTGGGTGCCGACGACTACCTGGCCAAGCCCTTCGAGCTGACCGAGCTGGAGGCGCGGGTCAAGGCTCTGCTGCGCCGCAGCGTGCTGGGCGGTGAACGCCAGCAGCGCTGCGGCCCACTGGTCTACGACCTCGATACCCGGCGCTTCAGCCTGGGCGACGATCTGCTGGCCCTCACCTCGCGCGAGCAGAGCGTGCTCGAAGCCCTGATCGCGCGCCCAGGCCGGGTAATGAGCAAAGAACAACTGGCGGCCCAGGTGTTCGGCCTGGACGAAGAGGCCAGCCCGGACGCCATCGAGATCTATATCCATCGGCTGCGCAAGAAACTCGACGGGCAGCAAGTGGCGATCGTCACCTTCCGGGGGCTCGGCTACCTGCTCGAGCACCGCGATGCGTGACGAGGGCAGCCTTCGCGGGCGCCTGTTGTGGAACCTGGCGGTGCTGCTGGTGATGCTGATGCTCGCCAGCGGCTTGAGTGCCTACTGGAACGGCCGCGAGGCCGCCGATACCGCCTATGACCGTACGCTGCTGGCCTCGGCACGGACCATCGCCGCCGGCCTGTCGCAGCGCGACGGGACCTTGAGCGCCGATGTGCCCTACGTTGCCCTGGACACGTTCGCCTACGACAGCGCCGGACGTATCTACTACCAGGTCAACGACATCCACCAGCGCCTGATTTCCGGCTACGAAAACCTGCCACCGCCGCCACCGGGCACGCCGCGCACCGACGACTATCCGGCCCTGGCGAGTTTCTACAACGCCAGGTACCTGGGCCAGGACGTGCGCGTGGTCAGCCTGCTCAAGCCGGTAAGCGAGCCGAACATGAACGGCATGGCCGAAATTCGCGTGGCCGAGACCGAAGAGGCCCGTGTGCGCATGGCCCGCAGCCTGATGGCCGATACCTTGCTGCGCCTGGGCATGCTGGCGCTGGGTGCCTTGCTGCTGGTGTGGTTTGCCGTGAGCGCCGCGTTGCGCCCGCTCGAGCGCCTGCGCACCGCGGTGGAAGAGCGCCAGCCAGACGACCTGCGTGCCTTGCCGGTGGTGCAGGTGCAGCACGAACTGGGCCCGCTGGTACGCGCCCTCAACCATTTCACCGAACGCTTGCGCGAGCAGTTCGAACGCCAGGCGCAATTCATCGCCGATGCCGCCCATGAACTGCGCACCCCCCTGGCGGCGCTCAAGGCCCGGGTCGAGCTGGGCCTGCGCTCGGACGAACCGCAGCAATGGCGCCAGACCTTGGAGTCAGCGGCCCAGGGTACCGATCGCCTGACGCACCTGGCCAACCAGCTGCTGTCGCTGGCACGGGTCGAAAACGGTGCCCGCGCCATCGCCGAAGGCGGTGCGCAGCGACTCGACCTGACCCAGCTGGCCCGCGAGCTGGGGTTGGCCATGGCGCCCCTGGCCCACGCCCACGGTGTGGCCCTGGCCCTGGAATCCGATGCGCCGGTCTGGCTCAAGGGCGAGCCGACCTTGCTCAACGAGCTGCTCAGCAACCTGGTGGACAATGCCCTGGCGCACACGCCCAAGGGTGGCAACGTCATCCTGCGCGTGCTGGCACCGGCGGTACTGGAGGTCGAAGACGACGGCCCAGGGATCCCCGAGCACGAGCGTGAGCGGGTGTTCGAGCGCTTCTATCGGCGCAGCGCGCAGGGCACCGGGCTGGGGCTGGCAATCGTCGGCGAGATCTGCCGTGCGCACCTGGCGCAGATCAGCCTGCACGACGGCGAGGGCGGTGGCCTGAAGGTACGCGTCAGCTTCATCGCCGATCCGGGCTAGCGCAACATGGCGCCGGCGACCAATAGGTCGGCCGCCTGCAATTCGGTGCCTTGGGGCAGGTTCAGGTGGCGGTAGGCCGGCAAGTCAGTGAATGGGTGCTCGCGGTCCTTGCCGTTCAGGGCGCAGGCCAGTTGCACGACGTCGATGTAGTCCATGCGGTCGGTTCGCCTTCCCAGGTTCTGCAACTGCGAGGGCAGTTGCGTGAATGGCTGGGGAAATTCCCATGCCTTGAGGATCTTGTCGCCCAGCACCGGCTGGATCTGCTCGATCACATGATGCAGGCACACAGGGTCTGCGAGCAGTTCGTTGTGTTCTTCGGCGTAGATGAGTATCGGCAGGGCGCCGATCTGGTGGACCAGGCCGCCCAGGGCCGCCTGATCGGGCTTGAGGCGGGTATAGCGGCGGCTGAGCTCGTAGCTGATGCCCGCCACCTCCAGGCTATTGAGCCAGATATCGCGTAGTTTCTGCTCGACGGCGGGGGAGCGGGCGTGGAAGATCTGCTCGATCACCAGGCCGATGGCCAGGTTGCAGCTGTAGTTGATGCCCAGGCGGGTGATCGCGGTATGCAGTTCGGTGACTTCGACCGAGGCGCGCAGCAACGGGCTGTTGACCACCTTGATCATGCGCGCGGACAGGGCAGCGTCACGCCCGATGACCTTGCTCAGGGCGGCGACGCTGATCTCGCTGTTCTCGGCGGCCTCGCGGATGCTCAGGGCGACTTCCGGAAGGGTCGGGAGGACCAGGTCGTCATTCTCGATGGCATCGAGCAATTCTGCTTGCACCATCTCGGCCAGCTTGTTCATGGGCTTCTTCTACCGCAATGTTTTGACGTCCCCGCCCGCCAGGCGGGGTAGGCGGGTCAGCGCTGGATTTCCAGGGCGCGGTCCAGCTCGTAGGGCAGCGACAGCAGTTCCAGGCGAGGCCCTTGGAGGCTGCCAAGGTGCAGGTTGTCGTCCTCCACCGCGTCGGCGCTCAGCACCGCGAGCAGCTCGCAACCTTGCCCGGCATGGGCGGCAAGCACCACTTCGCCCACCGAGGAGCCGTGGGTCGGCGAGAAGATCTCGCTGCCTGGCGCGGGCAGCTCGGCATCGGCGAGGGCCAGGCGGTACTGGCGACGCTTGAGCTTGCCCAGGTACTGCATGCGCGCGACGATTTCCTGGCCGGTGTAGCAGCCTTTCTTGAAGCTGACCCCACCGACGGCCTGCAGGTTGATCATCTGCGGGATGAACAGCTCGCGGGTCGGGCCGGTGACCTGGCCGATGCCGGCACGGATCTGGCCGAGCAGCCAGGCATCCAGGGTGCCTTCGGGCAACGACGAGGCGAGGACGGAGCGCACGCTGTCGGCCTGCTCGGCTGGAGCCCACAGCTCGATGCGCCCTGCGCTCACGCGCACGGCGATCAGGCCTGCATGGCGTTGGGTAGCGCCCGCCTCGGCAGGCACCTCCAGGCCCAGCGCATGGAGGGCAGCATCGCCATGCTGGAGTCCGAAACGGCACCAGGCCTGGCTCTCGTCGGCCAGGGTGGCCTTGGAAAACACGGCGTATTTCTTCAAGTCCGCCAATTGCGCCTCGAGCAGTTCGCAGGCCATGGCGAGCAGATAGCCATTGCCCTCGGGCAGGATGCGGAAGCTGGATTGCATGCGCCCCTTGACCATGCAGCGGGCGCCAAGGCTGGCGTGCTCGAGACTCAGATAGCCGATGTTGCAGGTCAGCTGACCCTGCAGGAACTTGCCGGCGTCGGAGCCGCGAACGGCGAGGATGCCCTCGTGGGACAAGGGGCAGAAGAAAGCGGTATCGGCCATGGGTCATCGCAGGTGGTAAAGACTGGAGCCCATCATAGAACGGCGGTAACAAAATAGGTAGGTGACTAGACGATCGCCCGATGCCGGGGCGAGGTCGCCGCGGTATACTTGCCGGCCATTCGAGGAGGGCCCCATGGTCGAACAAACTGAAATCAACCGGCTTTTCTGGCACAGCCGCCGCGGCATGCTGGAGCTGGACGTACTGCTGGTACCGTTCACCCAGGAGGTCTATCCGACCCTCGACGAGAAGGACCGCGAGCTTTACGTTCGCCTGCTGAGCTGCGAAGACCAGGACATGTTCGGCTGGTTCATGGAGCGCTCCGAGTCCGAGGACCCGGAGCTGCAGCGCATGGTCCGCATCATCCTGGACCGTGTCCAGCCCAAGTGAGCATTTCCAATGCCGCTGGCAGGGCTCGCGCCTTCTGCTGGCGGCCTACCTGGCCTGCCAGTCCCTGGCGTGCCTGGTACTGCTGGCAAGCGCTGCACCTGCGGCGCTGCGCGCGACCCTGCTGCTGGCCTGCCTTGCCCATGCCACCTGGACCGTGCCCCGGCGTATCCTGCTGACCCACCCCCGCGCCATCACCGGCCTGCGTCGCGATCCTCGCGGCTGGCAGCTGTTCAGCCGCGCCCATGGCTGGCAGCCGGCGCGCCTGTGCCGCGACAGCCTGGCGTTGCCGGGGATGGTGGTGTTGCGGTTCGCCCGCCAGGGGCGGCGCTTGAGCGAGACGCAGTGCATCGCAGTCGACGCGCTGGCGCCGGAGCAGCACCGGCGCTTGCGCGTGCGGCTCAAGTTCAGCCGGCGTAGGTGGGCGGCTGGAGAATAGTGTCGCGTGCCTCGGGCAGCATGCCCGGATAGTCGAGGGTGTAGTGCAGACCGCGGCTTTCCTTGCGTTGCATGGCCGAACGGATCATCAGTTCGGCCACCTGGGCCAGGTTGCGCAGCTCGATCAGGTCGCGGCTGACCTTGTAGTTGCTGTAGAACTCGTCGATCTCGTCCAGCAGCAGGCGCACCCGGTGCTGGGCACGTTGCAGGCGCTTGCTGGTGCGCACGATGCCGACATAGTCCCACATGAAGCGCCGCAGCTCGTCCCAGTTGTGGGCGATGATCACGTCCTCATCCGAATCGGTGACCTGGCTTGCGTCCCAGCAGGGCAGGGCGACCGGCTGGGTTACCTGTGCCAGCTGTGCCTCGATGTCGGCGGCGGCGGCACGGCCATAGACGAAGCATTCGAGCAGCGAGTTGCTGGCCATGCGATTGGCGCCATGCAGCCCGGTGAAGCTGGTTTCGCCGATTGCATACAGGCCGGGCACGTCCGTGTGACCCCGCTCGTCGATCATCACCCCGCCGCACGTGTAGTGGGCCGCAGGGACCACTGGGATCGGCTGGCGGGTGATGTCGATGCCAAAGGCCAGGCAGCGCTCGTAGACCGTGGGAAAGTGGTTCTTGATGAACTCGGCTGGTTTGTGGCTGATGTCCAGGTAGACGCAGTCCACGCCCAGGCGCTTCATCTCGTGGTCGATGGCACGGGCCACGATGTCGCGCGGGGCAAGCTCTTCGCGCGGGTCGAAGCGGGGCATGAAGCGCTCGCCGTTGGGCAGGCGCAGCAGGGCGCCTTCGCCGCGCAGCGCCTCGGTGACCAGGAAACTCTTGGCCTGCGGATGGTACAGGCAGGTGGGATGGAACTGGTTGAACTCCAGGTTGGCCACCCGGCAACCGGCGCGCCAGGCCATGGCGATGCCATCACCGCAGGCTCCGTCGGGATTGCTGGTGTAGAGATAGGCCTTGGCGGCCCCGCCCGTTGCCAGCACCGTGAAGCGTGCACCAAAGGTGTCGACTTCGCCGGTTGCGCGATTGAGCACGTAGGCGCCCAGGCAGCGATCGCCCTGCTGGCCCAGGCGGCGCTCGGTGATCAGGTCGACGGCCACCCGCTGTTCGAGCAGCTGGATGTTGCTGCGCTTGCGCGCCTGTTCCAGCAGGGTGGTGAAGATCGCCGCGCCGGTGGCATCGGCGGCATGGATGATGCGCCGGTGACTGTGTCCGCCTTCACGGGTCAGGTGGAACTCGAAGCCGCTGTCATCGACGCCGTGCTGCTCGTCACGGGTAAAGGGCACGCCCTGGTCGATCAGCCACTGGATGGCCTCGCGGCTGTGCTCCACGGTGAAGCGCACGGCATCCTCGTGGCACAGGCCGCCGCCGGCATTGAGCGTGTCCTCGACATGCGATTGCACGGTATCGGCGTCATCGAGCACGGCGGCCACACCGCCCTGGGCCCAGAAGGTCGAACCGTTGGACAGATCGCCCTTGCTGAGCACGGCGACGCGCAAACTGGAGGGAAGGTTCAGCGCCAGGCTCAAGCCAGCGGCGCCGCTGCCGATCACCAGGACATCATGTTGGAATTGTAGGCTCATGTCAGGACACTAGTAATCTGGGGGGGGTGGACGGCACAATAGTCATGCGCAGATGGCATTGTGAAACTATCGTGACCGTGACCGGCTGTCTTTATAGCAGTCCACGGGGCCTGATTTCCAATGGCGCTTGCTGTGCATGGCAATCTTTGTGGGAACTTTCCCAGAAGGGTGGGAATCCATAGAAGGCTGCCCGTACGTCACAAATGCCGCGGCGACGCTGGCGGCAGCTTTTACGGGCTGTCACCTGCGTATTCGAGACCAGATTATCGACGCAGCCGGCGATGTCCGTGCTGCGTTTTTCGTGCGAGCCGATCATGGGCGCAGGAAACTTGCTTGGAGGGGAGAACTTTTGCGCAAAGCCCGAGTCTATGTTTGCAAGCCTGAACGATGGTTGCTGCAACGCTCCTTCGAGTCCATTGAGGAGTGTTCATGCTAACCCAGGAAGAGGATCAGCAGCTTGTCGAGCGTGTTCAGCGCGGTGACAGGCGAGCGTTCGATCTGTTGGTGCTGAAGTATCAGCACAAGATTCTCGGGTTGATCGTGCGATTCGTCCACGACACCCATGAAGCCCAGGATGTGGCGCAGGAAGCCTTTATCAAGGCGTACCGTGCGCTTGGAAACTTCCGCGGTGACAGCGCGTTCTACACGTGGCTCTACCGCATTGCCATCAACACGGCAAAGAACTACCTGGTGTCCCGCGGTCGGCGGCCACCTGACAGCGATGTGAGTTCCGAGGATGCGGAATTCTACGACGGCGATCATGGCCTCAAGGATCTCGAGTCCCCAGAGCGCTCGTTGTTGCGGGATGAAATCGAAGGCACGGTCCATCGCACCATCCAGCAACTGCCTGAAGATCTGCGCACGGCCTTAACTTTGCGCGAATTCGATGGTCTGAGTTATGAGGACATTGCCAGTGTCATGCAATGTCCGGTGGGTACCGTGCGCTCTCGAATCTTCCGCGCTCGGGAGGCCATAGATAAAGCCCTGCAGCCTTTGTTGCAGGAAACCTGAGACAGCGGCGACAGCCAAGAGAGGAACCGCCATGAGTCGTGAAGCTTTGCAGGAATCGCTGTCCGCGGTGATGGATAACGAAGCGGACGAACTGGAAGTGCGTCGGGTGTTGAACGCCATCGACGATTCCGAAACACGTGCCACCTGGTCGCGTTACCAGGTAGCTCGTGCAGCGATGCACAAGGAGCTGTTGCTGCCCAAGCTGGATATCGCTTCGGCGGTCTCGGCAGCCCTCGCCGACGAGGCCGTTCCGGCCAAGGTCGCCAGCGGTCCATGGCGCAGCCTGGGGCGACTGGCGGTAGCGGCTTCGGTGACTGTCGCCGTGCTGGCAGGTGTGCGCATGTACAACCAGGACGAGATCACTGGCGTGGAACTTGCCGCCCAGCAGCCTGCCCAGCAGACCCTGAGCGTTCCGCAGGTCCAGGGCCCGGCTGTGCTGGCGGGCTACACCGAGGGCGGCGAGCAGGCCACCGGGCCAATGGCCAATGGTGTGCTGCAGAACCAGGCCGGCTGGGACCAGCGCCTGCCAGGCTACCTGCGCCAGCATGCGCAGGAATCGGCGCTCAAGGGCACCGACAGCGCCCTGCCTTACGCTCGCGCAGCCAGCCTCGAAAACCGTTAAGTAAGGAGGATCATGCGCGCGCTTCCTCTCCTGCCGCTGCTGTTGGGCAGCTGCCTGGCGGTGCCGGCATTGGCAGCCAACTCGTCGCCCGAGGCGACGCAGTGGCTGAACAAGCTGGCCCAGGCCGAGCGAGGGCAGAGTTACCAGGGATCCTTCGTCTACGAGCGTAACGGCAGCTTCTCCACCCATGATATCTGGCATCGCGTCCAGGACGGCAAAGTCAGCGAGCGGCTGTTGCAGCTCGATGGCCCCGCCCAGGAAGTCGTGCGCGTGGATGGAAAGCTCCTTTGCGCCAGCGGCCCCCTGGCAAGCGAGGTGGGCTCTGCGCCCGCCCCGGCGCCGCGCGTGCTCGACCCCCTCAAGCTGATGAGCTGGTATGACCTGAGCGTCACCGGCAAGTCGCGGGTCGCCAATCGCGATGCCGTGATCGTCACGCTCACTGCCCGGGACCAGCATCGCTATGGTTTCGAATTGCACCTCGACCAGCGCACCGGCTTGCCGCTGCGTTCGTTGATGTTCAACGACAAGGGCCAGTTGCTGGAGCGTTTCCAGATGACTCGCCTCGATACACAGGAGCTGCCAAGCGATGCCGACCTTCGCGCCAGCGCCGCTTGCAAGCCCCTGGAGCCTGTAGCCGTACAGTCCGCCGGGGCGGTGGCAGGCTGGCGCTCCGACTGGTTGCCTCCGGGTTTTGCACTCGTCAGCAGTTCGGTACGCCGGGATCCGGCACGCGACAGCACGGTCAGCAGCCTGATGTACGATGATGGCCTGGCACGCTTCTCGGTGTACCTGGAACCGGTCCAGGACGATGCCGGCGCTGACACTCGTGCCCAGTTGGGTCCGACGGTCGCCGTGTCGCGTCATCTCAATACGCCCAAGGGCAAGGTCATGATCACGGTGGTCGGCGAGATTCCCCTGGGTACCGCCGAGCGTATCGCCCTGTCCATGCGCGCGCAGGACGTGCAAGCCAGTCAGTGACAGCCAGTGCTCCCTCGGTCGTGTGCCTGGAGGGGCCGGCTGAAATGAAATTAAAGCATTGTCATTTGCAAAATCCCTGGAAATTTTCTATAGGTCAGGCCTCACAGGTTCTGGCCTTTCCTGCGTCCGCAGGGCCTTACTGCCAATTACGCTCGTTGTGACGGGAGCCGTATGTCAATACCACGCTTGAAATCCTATCTATCGTTGTGCGCCGCCGTGCTGATGCTCGGTCAGGTGGTCACCGCCCAGGCGCAGGAAGCCCTCCCGGACTTCACTACCCTGGTCGAGCAGGCCTCGCCTGCCGTGGTGAACATCAGTACCAAGCAGAAGCTGCCTGATCGCCGCATGACCGGGCAAATGCCCGACCTCGAAGGCCTGCCGCCGATGTTCCGCGAGTTCTTCGAGCGCAACATGCCGCAGCAGCCACGCTCGCCGCGTGGCGACCGCCAGCGCGAGGCCCAGTCCCTGGGCTCGGGCTTCATCATCTCCAGCGACGGTTATGTGCTGACCAACAACCATGTGGTCGCCGATGCCGACGAGATCATCGTCCGCCTGTCCGACCGCAGCGAGCTGCAGGCCAAGCTGGTCGGCACCGATCCGCGCACCGACGTGGCCTTGCTCAAGGTCGAGGGCAAGGACCTGCCGATCGTCAAGCTGGGCGACTCGGAAAAGCTCAAGGTGGGCGAGTGGGTGCTGGCGATCGGTTCGCCGTTCGGCTTCGATCACTCGGTGACCAAGGGTATCGTCAGCGCCAAGGGCCGCACCTTGCCCAATGACACCTATGTGCCGTTCATCCAGACCGACGTGGCCATCAACCCGGGCAACTCCGGTGGCCCGTTGTTCAACATGAACGGCGAGGTAGTGGGTATCAACTCGCAGATCTTCACCCGCTCCGGCGGCTTCATGGGCCTGTCCTTCGCGATCCCGATCGACGTGGCGCTGGATGTGTCCAACCAGCTGAAGAAAGACGGCAAGGTCAGCCGCGGCTGGCTTGGCGTGGTGATCCAGGAGGTCAACAAGGACCTCGCCGAATCCTTCGGCCTGGACAAGCCGGCTGGTGCGCTGGTCGCCCAGGTGCTCGAGGATGGCCCTGCTGCCAAGGGTGGCCTGCAAGTGGGTGACGTGATCCTGAGCATGAACGGCCAGCCTATCGTCATGTCGGCCGACCTGCCGCACCTGGTCGGCAGCCTCAAGGATGGCGACAGGGCCAAGCTCGAGATCATCCGCGAAGGCAAGCGCCAGAGCCTGGACGTCACCATCGGCGCGCTGCCGGAGGAAGACCAGGAGGTCGGCATGGGGGCCGACGGTGGTGCCGAGCGCAGCAGCAACCGTCTTGGCGTATCTGTCTCGGACCTGACTGCCGAGCAGAAAAAGAGCCTGGAGCTCAAGGGCGGCGTGGTCATCAAGGAAGTCCAGGACGGTCCGGCCGCGCTGATCGGCCTGCGTCCGGGCGATGTCATCAGCCACTTGAACAACCAGGCGATTGCATCGGCCAAGCAGTTCACCGAGATCGCCAAGGAGCTGCCGAAGAACCGTTCGGTGTCCATGCGCGTGCTGCGCCAGGGGCGCGCAAGCTTCATCACGTTCAAGCTCGCTGAGTAAGCGACAGGCAAGGCAGGAAAAGGGCAGCCCAGGCTGCCCTTTTTCATACGCACCCTGCGAGAACTGTATGAAACCACCCTGCAGCCGATCAGGAGTTCCCCATAACCCTTCGGCTTAAGGTACAATTCCCGGCTATTTTTCGGCGGGCGTCCGGCTCGCAGCCTTTTCGAGTGTTGACCCGTGAGTGATTTGAGTCATATCCGCAATTTCTCCATCATCGCCCACATCGACCATGGCAAGTCGACGCTGGCCGACCGTTTCATCCAGATGTGCGGTGGCCTGTCGGCGCGCGAAATGGAAGCCCAGGTCCTCGACTCCATGGACCTGGAACGCGAGCGCGGTATCACCATCAAGGCCCACAGTGTCACGCTGCACTACAAGGCCCAGGACGGCAAGACCTACCAGCTGAACTTCATCGACACCCCCGGCCACGTCGACTTCACCTACGAGGTCAGTCGTTCGCTGGCCGCCTGTGAAGGCGCGCTGCTGGTGGTCGATGCCGGCCAGGGCGTCGAGGCGCAGTCGGTCGCCAACTGCTACACCGCCATCGAGCAGGGCCTCGAGGTCATGCCGGTGCTGAACAAGATGGACCTGCCCCAGGCCGATCCGGATCGCGTCAAGGACGAGATCGAGAAGATCATCGGCATCGACGCCACCGACGCCGTGGCCTGCAGTGCCAAGAGCGGCATGGGCGTGGACGATGTGCTCGAGCGCCTGGTGCACACCATCCCCGCACCGACGGGCGATATCGAGGCGCCGCTGCAGGCGCTGATCATCGACTCCTGGTTCGACAACTACCTGGGCGTGGTCTCGCTGGTGCGTGTGCGCCATGGCCGCGTCAAGAAGGGCGACAAGATCCTCGTCAAGTCCACTGGCAAGGTGCACCTGGTCGACAGCGTGGGTGTCTTCACGCCCAAGCACACCCAGACCAGCGACCTCAAGGCAGGCGAAGTGGGCTTCATCATCGCCAGCATCAAGGACATCCATGGCGCCCCGGTCGGTGACACCCTGACCTTGAGCTCGACTCCCGAAGTCGAAGTGCTGTCAGGCTTCAAGAAGATCCAGCCGCAGGTCTACGCGGGCCTGTTCCCGGTCAGCTCCGAGGATTTCGAGGACTTCCGCGACGCCCTGCAGAAACTGACCCTCAACGATTCGTCGTTGCAGTACCTGCCCGAGAGCTCCGACGCCCTGGGCTTCGGTTTCCGCTGTGGCTTCCTCGGCATGCTGCACATGGAGATCATCCAGGAGCGCCTGGAGCGCGAATACGACTTGGACTTGATCACCACCGCCCCGAGCGTGATCTTCGAGGTCAAGCTCAAGACCGGCGAAACCATCTACGTCGACAACCCGTCCAAGCTTCCGGATGTCTCCTCGGTAGAGGATTTCCGCGAGCCGATCGTCTCGGCCAATATCCTGGTGCCCCAGGAACACCTGGGCAACGTCATCACCCTGTGCATCGAGAAGCGTGGCGTGCAGCGCGACATGCAGTTCCTCGGCTCGCAGGTGCAGGTGCGCTATGACTTGCCAATGAACGAAGTGGTGCTGGACTTCTTCGACCGCCTCAAGTCCACCAGTCGCGGTTATGCGTCGCTTGACTATCATTTCGACCGTTATCAGTCGGCCAACCTGGTCAAGCTCGATGTCCTGATCAACGGCGACAAGGTCGATGCCCTGGCACTGATCGTGCATCGCGACAACGCACACTACAAAGGCCGTGCGTTGACCGAGAAGATGAAGGAGCTGATTCCTCGGCAGATGTTCGACGTGGCAATCCAGGCCGCCATTGGCGGGCAGATCGTTGCGCGTACCACTGTCAAGGCACTCAGAAAGAACGTACTGGCTAAATGCTACGGTGGCGATGTGAGCCGTAAGCGCAAGCTGCTGGAGAAGCAGAAGGCCGGTAAGAAACGCATGAAGCAGGTAGGCAATGTGGAGATCCCGCAGGAAGCCTTCCTCGCCGTGCTCAGGTTGGATAGTTAGGTCCTATGTCGCTAAATTTCCCGCTGTTGCTCGTCATCGCCGTCGCTGTCTGTGGTCTGTTGGCACTGGTCGATCTGCTGTTCCTGGCCCCGCGCCGGCGCATGGCAATCAACCAGTACCAGGGCAGCGTCACCCAGCCCGAGGGGGCCGTGGTCGAGCGCCTGAACAAGGAGCCGCTGCTCGTCGAGTACGGCAAGTCGTTCTTCCCGGTGCTGTTCATCGTGCTGGTGCTGCGCTCGTTCCTGGTAGAGCCGTTCCAGATCCCGTCCGGGTCGATGAAACCGACCCTGGAAGTGGGCGACTTCATCCTGGTGAACAAGTTCTCGTACGGGATCCGCCTGCCGGTGATCGACAAGAAGATCATCGAGGTGGGCGATCCGCAGCGTGGCGACGTCATGGTGTTCCGCTACCCGAGCGACCCCAGCGTCAACTACATCAAGCGGGTAGTCGGCCTGCCAGGCGACCAGATCCGCTACACCCAGGACAAGCGTCTGCTGGTCAATGGCGAGTCGATCGCCGAGCAACTGGTCGGCGCCGAGCCAGGCACCCTGGGCAGCGCGCAACTGTACAAGGAAAAGCTCGGCGCCGCCGAGCACCTGATCCGCAAGGAAATGAGCCGTTACCGCATGCCTGCGGACCAGCAATGGACCGTGCCGGCCGGCCATTACTTCATGATGGGTGACAACCGCGACAACTCCAACGACAGCCGCTACTGGGATGACCCGAACATTCCCAGGGAGCTGCATGGCATGGTCCCGGACCGCAATATCGTCGGCAAGGCGTTCGCGGTATGGATGAGCTGGCCAGAGCCCAAGCTCAGCCACTTCCCGAACCTGTCGCGGGTCGGCTTGATCAAGTGATACCCGACGGCGCTGTCTGCCCGACAGCGCCGAATGCATTTATGACATAGGCTGTGTATCGAGGGGGGTGCGAGCGATCGCGCCCCTTTTCCGCCCATGCAGCACAGCCAAATCGTTTTCAGGATCTTGTTTTGAATACAGCGTTGATTTCGATGGCCGCCCCTGGCGGGGCGCCGCGCCGACTGGCCAAGCGTGACAAGCGGGCGAGGGTACTGTGAGCGATTCCCTCAGCCGCCTTGAGCGCAAGCTCGGCTACACCTTCAAGAACCAGGACATGATGCTGCTGGCCTTGACCCACCGCAGCTACGCCAGCCGCAACAATGAGCGCCTGGAGTTCCTGGGCGATGCGATCCTCAACTTCGTGGTCGGCGAGGCGCTGTTCGAGCGTTTTCCGCAGGCACGTGAAGGCCAGTTGTCGCGCCTGCGCGCCCGCTTGGTCAAGGGCGAGACCCTGGCCGTGCTGGCCCGCGGCTTCGACCTGGGAGAATACCTGCGCCTGGGTTCGGGCGAACTCAAGAGCGGCGGGTTCCGCCGCGAGTCGATCCTGGCCGACGCCCTCGAAGCGCTGATCGGCGCGATCTACCAGGATGCCGACATGCAGACTGCGCGCGAGCGCATTCTCGACTGGCTGGCCGGCGAGTTCCAGAGCCTGACCCTGGTCGACACCAACAAAGATCCCAAGACCCGGCTGCAGGAGTTCCTGCAGTCGCGTGCCTGTGAACTGCCGCGCTACGACGTGGTGGATATCCAGGGGGAGCCCCATTGCCGGACCTTCTTCGTCGAGTGCGAAGTGACCCTGCTGAACAAGAAAAGCCGCGGCCAAGGCGTTAGCCGGCGTATCGCCGAACAAGTCGCCGCTGCTGCTGCATTGATCGCCCTGGGCGTGGAGAATGGCAATGACTGAGAACAATACGACCCGTTGCGGCTATGTGGCCATCGTTGGCCGCCCGAACGTGGGCAAGTCGACCCTGCTCAACCATATCCTCGGCCAGAAGCTGGCGATCACCTCGCGCAAGCCGCAGACCACGCGCCACAACATGCTCGGCATCAAGACCGAAGGCGATGTCCAGGCGATCTACGTGGACACCCCGGGCATGCACAAGGGCAACGAAAAGGCCCTGAACCGCTACATGAACCGCACCGCCTCGGCCGCCCTCAAGGACGTCGACGTGGTCATCTTCGTGGTCGACCGTACCCGCTGGACCGACGAGGACCAATTGGTGCTCGAGCGCGTGCAGTACGTGCAGGGGCCGGTGATCCTGGCGGTCAACAAGACCGACCGGGTCGAGGAGAAGGCCGAGCTGATCCCGCACCTCAAGTGGCTGCAGGAGCAACTGCCCAATGCCGAGATCGTGCCGGTTTCCGCCCAGCAGGGGCACAACCTCGAGGCCCTCGAAGGCCTGATTGCCAAGCACCTGCCGGAGAACGACCACTTCTTCCCCGAAGACCAGATCACCGACCGCAGCAGCCGCTTCCTGGCCGCTGAACTGGTCCGCGAGAAGATCATGCGCCAGCTGGGCGCCGAGCTTCCGTACCAGATCACCGTCGAGATCGAAGAATTCAAGCAGCAAGGTGCGGTGCTGCACATCCATGCCCTGATCCTGGTCGAGCGGGACGGCCAGAAAAAGATCATCATTGGCGACAAGGGCGAGCGCATCAAGCGCATCGGCTCCGAGGCGCGCAAGGACATGGAGCTGCTGTTCGACGCCAAGGTCATGCTCAATCTCTGGGTCAAGGTCAAGGGCGGCTGGTCCGATGACGAGCGCGCCCTGCGTTCGCTGGGCTACGGCGACCTGTAACCCCTGCCTGCGGCCCGCCTCGCGCGGGCCGCTCCTGTCTCCAGGCGATCCTCATGGAACAACCCGTCGGCCAGCCCGCGTACGTGCTGCATAGCCGCGCCTATCGCGAGACCAGCGCCCTGGTGGACTTCCTGACGCCCCAAGGCCGTGTGCGCGCCGTGCTGCGCCGCGCGCGCGGCAAGGGAGGGAGCCTGGCGCGGCCGTTCGCGCCGCTGGAAGTCGAGCTGCGCGGGCGCGGCGAGCTGAAGAACGTCGGCCGCCTGGAGCCCGTCGGCAATGCCGCATGGCTGGTGGGGGACGCGCTGTTCAGCGGACTGTACCTGAACGAGCTGCTGATGCGCCTGCTGCCAGCCGAGGACCCGCACCCCGCGCTGTTCGAGCACTACGCCTTGACCTTGCAAGCCCTGGCGGCAGGCCGGCCCCTCGAGCCGCTGCTGCGGGCCTTCGAGTGGCGCCTGCTGGAAAACCTGGGCTACGCCTTCGCACTGGACCGGGACGTCAACGGCGAAGCGGTGGTGGCCGAAGGCATGTACCGCCTGCAGGTCGATGCCGGGCTGGAACGGGTCAACCTGGTTCAGCCTGGGCTGTTCAACGGCGTCGAGCTGTTGGCCCTGGCCGAGGCAGACTGGCAAGTGCCGGGGGCGCTGGGCGCCGCCAAGCGCCTGATGCGCCAGGCCCTGGCCGTGCACCTGGGTGGCAAGCCACTGGTCAGCCGGGAACTGTTTCGCAAGCGCTGAGCAGGACGTATGCTGTGGGCCTCAATCTTCAGGAGAGCCCCTTCGTGACTCATAGCAACCGCATGCTTCTTGGCGTCAACATCGACCACGTGGCGACTCTGCGCCAGGCACGGGGCACGCGCTATCCCGATCCGGTCAAGGCCGCCCTCGATGCCGAGCAGGCGGGTGCCGACGGCATCACCGTGCACCTGCGTGAAGACCGCCGGCACATCCAGGACCGCGACGTGCTGCTGCTCAAGGACGTGCTGCAGACTCGCATGAACTTCGAGATGGGCGTCACCGAGGAAATGATGGCGTTCGCCGAGCATATCCGCCCGGCGCACATCTGCCTGGTACCCGAGACCCGCCAGGAACTGACCACCGAAGGTGGCCTGGACGTGGCTGGCCAGGAGGCGCGGATCAAGAAGGCGGTCGAGCGGCTGTCGCGCACGGGTGCCGAAGTGTCGCTGTTCATCGACGCCGATGAGCGCCAGATCGAGGCTTCGCGCCGCGTGGGCGCCCCGGCCATCGAACTGCACACCGGGCGTTACGCCGATGCCCACACCCCGGCAGAGGTGGCCGAGGAACTCAAGCGCATCATCGATGGCGTCGCCTTTGGCGTGGGGCAGGGGTTGATCGTCAATGCCGGGCACGGGTTGCACTACCACAACGTCGATGCGATCGCGGCGATCAAGGGGATCAACGAGCTGAACATCGGGCATGCGCTGGTAGCGCATGCCTTGTTCGTCGGCTTCAAGGCGGCGGTGGCCGAGATGAAGGCATTGATCCTGGCGGCCAGTTCGCGCTGAAATCTTGCTGTGTCAGGTCCGGCGGCGCCAGTGGTTACTTCCTGGCGACAATCGTCGCCCGGCGCGGCGCCGGCAGTCCTTCGATGGTGCGGCTGTGGTCCTCGGGGTCGAGGAAGTCGCCCAGCGACTGGTAGCGCATCCACTGCGTACTGCGTTGCTCCTCGACGCTGGTCACACTGACATCCACGCAGCGCACGTCGCTGAAACCCGCCCGCCGCAACCAGCGCTCCAACGCCGGGACCGACGGCAGGAACCACACGTTGCGCATCTGCGCGTAGCGGTCCTCGGGCATCAGTACCTGGTGCTCGTCTCCCTCGATCACCAGCGTCTCCAGCACCAGCTCGCCACCCTTGACCAGGCAGTCCTTGAGCGCCAGCAAATGCTCGATCGGCGAGCGGCGGTGGTAGAACACGCCCATCGAGAACACGGTGTCGAAGCCTTCGAGGTTGGGCGGCAGGTCTTCCAGCGCAAACGGCAGGTGCCAGGCTGGCAACTGTGGCAGGTAACGCTGCACCGCCTGGAACTGGCAGAAGAACAGCCAGTTCGGGTCCACGCCCACGACCATGTCCGCACCCGCCCCGAGCATGCGCCACTGGTAGTAGCCATTGCCGCAGCCGACATCCAGCACGCGCTTGCCCTTGAGGTCCAGGTGAGGCCCGACCCGCGACCATTTCCAGTCCGAGCGCCATTCGGTATCGACGTGCACGCCGAACAGGTCGAACGGCCCCTTGCGCCACGGCGACAGCCCCATCAAGGCGTCGCGCATCTGCGTTCGGGTGGCATCGTCGCAAGCACAGTCCAGGCGCAGGCCATCGACCAGGTCGACCTCGGTCGCCTGCACCGCGGGCAGCGCGTCCAGCGCGCTCTGCCAGCGTTCGAGATCACCATGGCCTTTCTCCAGCTTGGCATCGAGTTGGGCTTGCAGGCCTTGCGACCACTTGGCCAGGGGAGTGCCCGCCAGGCGGCGGGCCAGAGGAGACAGATCGATCATGGCAGGGCTATCAGCGAGGCGAAGTTGAGGCATTGGAACCATGGCACGACCTTGGAAAAACCGGCGGCGTGCAGGCGTTGGCGGTGGGTCTCGAGGGTGTCGGGCTTCATCACGTTCTCGATGGCGCTGCGTTTCTGGGCGATTTCCAGTTCGCTGTAGCCATTGGCGCGCTTGAAGCCCAAATGCAGCTCGGTGAGCAGCGCCTGCTGCGCGGGATCCTCGAAACACAGCTTTTCGGAAAGGATCAGTGCGCCGCCCGGCAACAAGGCCTGGTGGATGCGGGCAAGCAGTTGCTCTCGCTGTTCGGGAGCGATGAACTGCAAGGTGAAGTTCATCGCCATGACCGAGGCCGGCTCGAAGGGCAGGGCGAGAATGTCGGCCTCCACCACTTGCACTGGCAGCAGCTCCTGGAACATCGAGTCCTGCGCGGTAAGGTACTGGCGGCAACGCTCGACCATGGCCGCGGAATTGTCCACGGCGATCACATGGCAGCCATCGGCGCGCACATGGCGGCGCAGCGACTGGGTGACCGCGCCCAGCGAGCTGCCCAGGTCGTACAAGGCAGTGCCCGGCTGGGCGAACTGGGCGGCCAGCACGCCAAGGTTTTCGACGATGGTCGGGTAGCCTGGCACCGAGCGCTTGATCATGTCCGGGAACACCCGCACCACGTCCTCGTTGAAGACGAAGTCGGGCACCTGATCCAAGGGCTGGGCGAATAGGCGGTCGGGCTCTTTGCTCACGGGCATTCCAGAAGACGGGCGGTGGAAAAGGGCGGCATTCTAGCCAAACCGCGCCATCGCTGCATGGTCCGCTGACCAGCGCGGGGTGTTTATTTCACGCTGATCGCGCAGTCGAAGGTCTGCACCGGGCGTACTTCAGGCGCCCAAGGCTGCTGGTAGACCAGGATCAAGTGGCTTTCACCGGCCTGCTGTGCCTGGAAGCGCCAGGTCGACTGCCCGGCGCTGCCGACGATACCGGCGTCCTCCGGGTGGTTGTAGACCTCCGGGCCCAGGCTGCGCAGGGTGCTTGCCGCAGGGTTCTGCAGCAGCCAGCGATAGCCGGTGCTGGGGTTGCTGGGCAGCGTGAGGGTCAGGGTCTGGCCGATGCGCAGGGTTGCCGGGCAATCGGACTGGGCGTCGAGGTCGATGTTGCGCGCAGGTTGCCCGGCGCAGGCGGCGAGCAAGGTGATGCTCAGGGGAACAAGCAGACGGGCAGCGGTCATGTTGGCTCCGGGGCAAAAAGCTGGAGCATAACCGATGCGGCGTGAGGGGTGTCCAGGATCCTTCGACCTGTCAGGCCGGGCCTCTTCGCTCGCTTGCCAGCGAAGAGGCCCATGTATATTCCTCAGCTAGCGTCGCTAGCCAGCTGCTCTGTCAGAACAACACCTTCGCCACGTCGCTGAACCGCTTGGCGAAATGCACCGTCAGCCCTTCCTTCAGGTAGTCGGGCAGCTCCTCGAAATCACCGCGGTTTGCCTCCGGCAAGATCAACTCGAAGATCTTCTGTCGCTTGGCCGCGATCACCTTCTCGCGCACCCCGCCGATCGGCAGCACCTGCCCGGTCAGCGTCAGCTCGCCGGTCATGGCCACGCCTTTCTTCGGCACCTGGTCTCGGGCCAGCGAGAGCAGGGCACTGGCCATGGTCACGCCGGCGCTCGGGCCATCCTTGGGTGTCGCACCCTCTGGCACGTGCAGGTGAATGAACGCCTCATTGAAAAACCCAGGATCACCGCCGTACTGCTGAAGGTTGGCGCTGACATAGCTGTAGGCGATTTCGGCGGATTCCTTCATCACATCCCCCAGTTTCCCGGTCAGCTTGAAGCCGCGGTTGAGCGTGTGGATGCGCGTGGCCTCGATCGGCAGGGTCGCGCCGCCCATGCTGGTCCACGCAAGGCCGGTAATGATGCCCTTGCCCGCCAGGACCTGTTCACTGCGGAATACAGGAATGCCCAGGGCGGCTTCCAGGTCTTTCGGGCCGATCTTCAATTGCGCCTGCGGGTCATCGAGCAGCTTCATCACCGCCTTGCGGATCAGTTTGCCCAGCTGCTTTTCCAGCTGGCGCACGCCGGCTTCGCGGGCATAGCCATCGATCACCAGGCGCAGCGCGCTGTCGGTGATGCTCAGGCTGGTCCTGGAGACGCCGGCCTTCTTCAGCTGCTTTGGCCACAGGTGGCGCTTGGCGATGGCCAGCTTCTCTTCGGTGATGTAGCCCGACAGGCGGATGACTTCCATGCGGTCGAGCAGCGGGCCGGGGATCGAGTCCAGGGTGTTGGCAGTACAGACGAACAGCACCTTGGACAGGTCCAGGCGCAGGTCCAGGTAGTGGTCGAGGAAGTCGACGTTCTGCTCGGGATCAAGGGTTTCGAGCAGTGCCGAGGCAGGGTCGCCCTGGTAGCTCTGCCCCATCTTGTCGATCTCGTCGAGCATGATCACCGGGTTCATCACCTCGACGTCCTTGAGCGCCTGCACCAGCTTGCCGGGCTGGGCACCGATGTAGGTCCGGCGATGGCCCTTGATCTCGGCCTCGTCGCGCATGCCACCGACACTGAAGCGGTAGAACGGCCGGCCCAGCGACTCGGCGATGGACTTGCCGATACTGGTCTTGCCGACCCCTGGTGGACCGACCAGCAGGACGATCGAGCCGCTGATCTCGCCCTTCCAGGCGCCGACGGCCAGGAACTCGAGGATTCGCTCCTTGATGTCGACGAGCCCGGCGTGATGCTGGTCCAGCACCTTGCGCGCGTGCTTGAGGTTCAGCTTGTCCTGGCCATAGACACCCCAGGGCAGGGCGCAGGCCCACTCGAGGTAGTTGCGGGTCACGGCGTACTCCGGCGAGCCGGTTTCCAGGATGGCCAGCTTGCCCATCTCTTCCTGGATGCGCTTTTGCGCGGCGGGCGGCAGGGTCTTGCCTTGCAGGCGCTGCTCGAACTGTTCGAGGTCGGCGCTGCGATCGTCCTTGGTCAGGCCCAGCTCCTGCTGGATCACCTTGAGCTGTTCCTTGAGGAAGAACTCGCGCTGATGCTCGCCGATCTGCCGGTTGACCTCGGCGGAGATCTCGTTCTGAAGGCGTGCGACCTCGACCTCCTTGCGCAGCATCGGCAGGACTTTTTCCATGCGCTTGAGCATGGGCACGCAATCGAGCACTTCCTGCAACTGGTTGCCAGTGGCGGAGGTCAACGCGGCGGCAAAATCGGTGAGCGGCGAGGGGTCGTTGGGGCTGAAGCGGTTGAGGTAGTTCTTCAGCTCTTCGCTGTACAGCGGGTTGAGCGGCAGCAGCTCCTTGATCGCATTGATCAGGGCCATGCCGTAGGCCTTGACCTCGTCGGTCGGGTCGGGCGGCTGTCGCGGGTATTCGACTTCGACCAGGTAGGGCGGGCGGTGGTGCTTGAGCCAGGTACGGATGCGCACGCGGGTCAGGCCCTGGGCGACGAACTGCAGCTTGCCGTTCTCGCGGCTGGCATGGTGCACCTTGACCAGCGTGCCGTACAGCGGCAGGGCCGAGGTGTCGAAGTGGCGGTGGTCTTCGGGCGGGGTGTCCATGAAGAACAGGGCCAGGGACTGGTGAGGATCCTTGGCCACCAGGTCGAGGGTTTCGGCCCATGGCTCTTCGTTGACCATCACCGGCAGTACCTGTGCTGGGAAGAACGGCCGGTTATGGATCGGGATCACATAGACCTTGTCCGGCAGCTGCTGGCCCGGCAGGGCGAGTTCATGGCCGGGCACGGCCTGGGCTTCGAGGTGTTCGACTTCGTCGTGTTCGTCGGATTGGTCCGCAGGATCCTGCTGGTCGCTCATGGGGCACCTAGGCATATGACTATGGTGCTTAGATGGGGCAAGAGGCGACAGGTTTCAACCTGTCGCAGCTGCAAGACGCTTCGCTTCAAGCGGCAAGCTGCAAGAAAAGGCCAAATCGCGCAGGGCCGGCTTTCTCTTGCAGCTTGCAGCTTGCCGCTTAGTCAGCGAGCTTGTAGGCGATGATGTAGTCACCCATTTTGGTGCCC
The DNA here is from genome assembly GCA_029239415.1 of Pseudomonas sp. The sequence goes on from JAQZAY010000002.1 coordinate 44,828, forward strand.
AGCGAGCCATGGCCGCCCGCGGTGACCAGCACGTACTGCTTGCCATCCTTGCCGGTGTAGGTCATCGGCGTGGCCTGGCCGCCAGCCGGCAGGCGCGCCTTCCACAGCTCCTTGCCGTTGTTGGTGTCGTAGGCGCGCAGGTACTGGTCGAGGGTGCCGCTCAGGAAGCCCACGCCACCTGCGGTGACGATCGAGCCGCCCATGCTTGGCACGCCCACCGGCAGGCCGATCGGGATCGGGGTCGTGTCGCGGGTGGTACCGTTCTTGTGCTTCCACACCACCTTGTTGGTGAACAGGTCGATCGCCGCCACGTAGCCCCAGGCCGGTGCCTGGCACGGTACGCCCAGCGGCGACATGAACGGGTGCATGGTCACCGCATACGGCGCGCCGGTGTTGGGTTGCACACCGCTGGTCTCGCTCTCGCGCTTGCTGCCGGCGGCGACCTGCTCACGCGGCACCATCTTCGAGACGAACGCCATGTAGTTGGGCGAAGTGAACAGCAACTGGCGGACCGGGTCGACCGAGACGCTGCCCCAGTTGAACACGCCCACGTTGCCCGGGTAGATCAGGCTGCCCTGTTCGGAGGGCGGGGTGTACTGGCCTTCGTAGCGCAGCTCGCGGAACTGGATACGGCACAGCATCTGGTCGAACGGCGTCGCGCCCCACATGGCCTGTTCGGTCAGGTCCGGGCCAAGCAGGTTGAGGTCCGAACGTGCCTGGCTCGGAGCGGTATGGTCGCCCTTGACTGCGCCTTGCGGAGTCGGGATCTCGCGGATCGGCACGATCGGCGTGCCGTCACGACGGTCGAGCACGTACAGGCTGCCCTGCTTGGTCGGAGCGATCAGCGCCGGCTTGATGCCCTCTTCGGTCTTCAGGTGAACCAGGGTCGGCTGGCTGCCGACGTCCATGTCCCACAGGTCGTGGTGGGTGAACTGGTAGTTCCAGCGCACCTTGCCAGTGGCAAGGTCCAGGGCCACGATGCCGGCGCTGAACTTCTCGGCGCCTGGGGTGCGGTCGGCGCCCCACTGGTCAGGGGTCTGGTTGCCCAGCGGCAGGTAGACCATGCCGAGGTCTTCGTCGACGCTGGCCAGCGACCACATGTTGGCCGAGTTGCGGCTGTAGGTCTTGCCCGGGGCGAGCGGGGCGGTGTCATCCGGATTGTTGCTGTCCCAGTTCCACACCAGGTGGCCGTCGTGCACGTCATAGGCGCGGATCACGCCGGACGGCTCGTTGGTCGACTCGTTGTCGGTGACATGGCCGCCGATGATCACCAGGTCACGGGTGATCGCCGCCGGGGACGTGGAGTAGTAGCCGCCTGCGGTGAACGGGCCGATGCCAGTGGTGAGGTCGATCACGCCCTGGTTGGCAAAGCCTTCGCAGACCTTGCCGTTGTCGGCGTTCAGCACGATCAGGCGGGCATCGGCGGTGGGCAGGTACAGGCGCCGCGGGCAGCTCTGGGCCACGGCCTGGCCAGCCGGGGAGACCTGCGGTGCGGGGCTGCCGTCACGGCTGACGTAGTTGTTCTCGTCATAGTACGAGACGCCACGACAGGTCATGTGGGCAAAGCCCTTGAAGCCCACCGGGCTCTTGATCTGCGGGTCGAAGCGCCAGATTTCCTCGCCGGTGTCCGGATTCAGCGCCAGCACCTTGCTATGGGCGGTGCAGGCATAGAGCATGCCGTTGACCTTGAGCGGGGTGTTCTGGTTGGTCAGCTCGATCGGGTCGTCGTCGGTCGGCATGTCGCCGGTGCGGATGCGCCAGGCTTCTTCGAGGCGATAGGCGTTCTGCGCGGTGATCTGGCGCAGGGGCGAATAGCGGTCGCCATGCTCGGTGCGGCCATAGGCCTGCCACTCACCGTCGGGCATCGATGGCGCGGCGCTGGCCATTTCGCTGCCGTCGCGGCCGAGTTCGCCATGGATCTCGCCTGGGCTGGTGAACTGGCTGGCGATAGCGGTGGCGCCGGACATCACCACGCCCAGGCCGAGCAGGCCGAGGTTGGCACGGGCCGACGGGCCGGTCAGCCAACGGGTCGTCCAAGGCAGCAGCAGGACTACGCCAATGGCGAACCAGATGGCCAGTCGCGGCACCAGCTGCCACCAGTCCAGGCCCACTTCCCACAGCGCCCAGACAGTGCTGGCGATCAGCACCAGGCCGTAGAGGCCAAGGCCGATGCGGCGCTGCGCCAGCAGCAGAATGCCGGACACGGCGAAGCCGATGCCGGCGATCAGGTAGTAGAGCGAACCGCCAAGCTGGCTCAGCTTGATGCCACCGGCCAGCAAGGCCAGTCCCATCAGCAACAGCAGCGCGCCAATCAGGCGCGGCAGCCAGGGGGTTCCAGTCTTGGCACCTTCAGTGCTCATCTTAGGGTCTCCGTAGATCTTGAATGTCAGTTAGAACGTGCTTTGAATCTTCAGGCCGCCGATCAATGCATCATCGACCTGCCTCACCCCGCCCGGATGACGGATGTACTGCAGGTTGGGGCGCACGGTGAGCCAGTCGGCCAGGTGGATGCCGTAGTACAGCTCGGCGCTGTACTCGGTGTCCTGGACCGGAAGGAAAGCGGGATTGTCGTAGTCGGCAACGCCAGTGGCCTGGTTGGCCAGGCGGGCGTTCTTGCGGTAGGCAGGGTTGACGTGCACGCGCGCCAGGGCGAAACCGATGTCGTCCTTGACCCGGGCATCGAAGAGTCCCTTGTACACCACACCTGCTTGAACATAGTTGTCAATGGCATTGGTTTTCTTGTCATGCATCGTGGCATTGGCGAACACACTCAGGCCGCGTGAAGCGTCTGATGCCTGGGAGGTCACTTGTTGCTGGGCACCGAGCCAGAAGCCATGCTTGCTGGAACTGCCGCGGTACGCCTGGCCGCTGAGCGCCGCCGGTTGGCCGTGGCTGTCCTTGTAAACATCTTGTGT
>JAQZAY010000137.1 GCA_029239415.1 Pseudomonas sp.
TGATGTTGTCTTCGGTCAGCTTGGCCTTGCCGGTGACATGGCGCAGCGTCTGTGACAGGCGGTCGGTCAGGTTTTCGAACATGGTGATCCTTTCAGGCTCCGTGAAGCCGGGGTTTGTCAGGCGCCCTGCGCCGCGACGCGGCAGGCCGTGGGCACGGCAAGCTGGCGATTATAACGAAGACTGTGGCGCGCGCACACCATGCACACAGCCGCCGGTCTTCCTTGGCGCAGGCGTTCTATGCCAAACTCAGCCTCTTTGGAGTCTGCCCAACAGGACTTATGCTCTCCTTGTCACCCAGCCTGATCCCCAACCTGATCGCCGCCTGCCTCTACGCCGCCGCGACTCTCTATCAGGGCACCCGCCTGGCCCGGGGCACCCGTGCCGACAAACGGCTGCTGGGCGTGCTTGGCGCGCTGGCGGTCGTCGCCCAGGGCACCGCCCTGTTCTGGCAGCTGCTCACCCCGCTGGGCCTGAGCCTGGACTTCTTCAGCGCGGCCAGCCTGATCGCCACGGCGGTCATCGCCCTGACGCTGCTGGCCTGCCTGCGCATCCCGGTGGAGAACCTGCTCGTGCTGCTGTTCCCGCTGGGGGCCGTCACCGCCTTGCTGTCGCAGTTCGCGCCGCCCGGCACGGTGCCGCTGATCAACGAGGAGCCTGGCATCCTCGCGCACATCCTGCTGTCGATCCTGGCCTATGGCCTGTTCACCATCGCCGTGTTCCAGGCCCTGCTCCTGCTGCTCCAGGACCACCAGCTCAAGCACAAGCACCCATCGGGGCTGATCCGCAACTTCCCGCCGCTGCAGACCATGGAGAGCCTGCTGTTCGGTTTCCTCTGGACCGGCTGGTGCCTGCTGTCGCTGTCGCTGGTCTCGGGCTGGCTGTTCCTCGACAACCTGTTCGCCCAGCACCTGGTGCACAAGACGCTGCTGGCCTGCGTCGCGTGGGTCGTGTTCAGCGTGCTGCTGTGGGGCCGTACCCGCCTGGGCTGGCGCGGCCACAAGGCAATCCGCTGGACCCTTGCCGGCTTCTGCCTGCTGATGCTCGCCTACTTCGGCAGCAAGCTGGTCCGTGAATTCATCCTGCATATCTGACGGCCACCGACATGGATACCTTGCCGTTTGCCCCCTTGCTCGGCACCCTGCTGCTGGCGCTGCTCTGGTCAATGCTGTTCAGCACCGTCGATGCCGCGCGCCAGCGGCTGCGTCCCGGCGACACGCCAGAACCTGTCGTCGCGCCCCAGGCCCTGGTGCTCTGCGCAAGCTTGGGCAAGCTGCTGGTGCTGGGCCTGGCCTGCCTGATCGGCCAGCACCAGAGCGGCGAGCAGGGTTTCTGGCTGGCGGGCCTGGCGGGCGCCGCCGGGCTGCTGGTACTGACCGAGTACCTGCCGCGCCGCCTGGCCCGGCGCAATCCCCTGGCCCTCGCAAGACTGGGCAACAGCCTGCTGAAACCGCCGCTTGTCCTCCTGCAACCGCTGGCCTGCCTGCTCGACGGCTGCGCCCGCCTGCTGCTGTGTCCCTGGCGCGTACGCTCGGCAAGGGTGGCGAGCGACCCCGAGCAGGCCGATGCTCATGACGGTGGCGAGCCGCGTGACGAACCGCGGCCCAGCCTGCTGGATGGCCTGCAGTCGCTCGACCGCATCACCGTCAATGATATCCTCGTGCCGCGCAACGACGTCGACGGTGTCAATCTCGATGACCCGATCGGGCAGATCATCGAGCAACTGATCGTCAGTCGCCACACGCGCCTGCCGGTCTACCACAGCGATATCAACCAGGTCGAGGCGATCCTCAACACCAAGCTCATCAGCCACCTGCTGCCGCGCGCCGAGCTGACCCTGGAAAACCTCCAGGCCGCCTGCTACGAGCCCTACTTCGTGCCCGAAAGCACGCCATTGCGGCTGCAACTGGTGAATTTCCACAAGCAGCAGCGGCGCCTGGGCGTGGTGGTCGACGAGTACGGCGAGGTGCTGGGCATCGTCACCCTCGAAGACATCCTCGAGGAGATCGTCGGCGAGTTCGAGGAGGAGAACCCCCATGACAACCCGCACATCCACCCGCAGGCCGACGGTCGTTTCGTCATCGAGGGCACCGCGTCCCTGCGCGACCTGAACCGCAGCCTGGGCTGGCACCTGCCCTGCGACGGCGGGCCAAAGACGCTCAACGGCCTGGTCACCGAAGCGCTCGAAAGCATACCGGAAACCGCCGTGTGCCTGAAAATCGGCCGCTATCGCATGGAAATCCTCGCCACCGAGGACAATTGTGCCAGTCGCGTACTGGTGTGGACCGTGACCCGATAGCTATACTCCGGTCACGCTTACCCAGCCCTGCCGTGTCGCCTGCTACCCGCACCTGGCGTCGCACGGCCAGTCCGCACGACTGACGCGCCGTTTCGTGGCCCTGTTTCATACCCTGACCAGTGCCCGCCCTGCCCCTATCCCTCGTGGGCATCCGTTCAGTCCGGCGACCTACAACAATACGCTCCGGCGTCTGCGTGCCCGTGCCTGCCTGGGCCGCGCGCAGGCCATGCCAGCGAGCACCACGACTGTCAGGGATCTACGCATGACAACCAGCACCTATGCCGACGCCGCATCGGCCCCGGTCAACTCGCCCGCGCGGGTGGCCACCGCCAGCTTCATCGGCACCGCCATCGAGTTCTACGATTTCTACGTCTACGCCACCGCCGCCGCCCTGGTGATCGGGCCGGTCTTCTTCCCCTCGGGGTCGGGTACTGCGCAGATGCTGGCGGCCTTCATGACCTTCGGCATCGCCTTTCTCGCCCGTCCGCTGGGCTCGGCGCTGTTCGGCCACTTCGGCGACCGCATCGGCCGCAAGTCGACCCTGGTCGCGTCCTTGCTGCTGATGGGCATTTCCACCACCTTGATCGGCGTACTGCCAGGCTATGCCAGCATTGGCGTCTGGGCGCCGATCATTCTTTGCCTGCTGCGCTTCTGCCAGGGCCTGGGGCTTGGCGGCGAATGGGGCGGTGCTGCCCTGCTGGCCACCGAAAACGCCCCGCCCGGCAAGCGCGCCTGGTTTGGCATGTTCCCGCAACTGGGGCCATCGATCGGCTTTCTCGCGGCCAACGGCCTGTTCCTCGGCCTGGCCCTGGGCCTGAGCGACGAGCAGTTCCGCGAGTGGGGCTGGCGCATTCCGTTCCTGCTCAGCGCCGCGCTGGTGCTGGTGGGCCTGTATGTACGGCTCAAGCTCGAGGAAAGCCCGGTATTCGCCAAGGCCGTGGCACGCCAGGAGCGGGTGAAGATGCCGGTGGTGGATGTGTTCGCCAAGCACTGGCGGCCGACCCTGCTGGGCGCTGCGGCGATGGTGGTATGCTATGCGCTGTTCTACATCTCGACGGTGTTTTCGCTCAGCTACGGCGTCTCGACGCTGGGCTACAGCCGCGAGACCTTCCTCGGCCTGCTGTGCTTGGCGGTAGTCTTCATGGCGCTGGCAACGCCGCTGTCGGCCTGGCTCAGCGACCGCTACGGGCGCAAGCCGGTACTGGTCGTCGGCGCCCTGCTGGCGGTGGCGTCGGGCTTCACCATGGAGCCGCTGCTGACCTCAGGGTCGACCACCGGGGTGGCGCTGTTCCTTGCGCTCGAGCTGTTCCTGATGGGCGTGACGTTCGCACCGATGGGCGCGCTGCTGCCGGAGCTGTTTCCAACGCACGTGCGTTATACCGGGGCGTCGGCCGCGTATAACCTGGGCGGTATCGTCGGCGCTTCGGCGGCACCGTTCTTCGCGCAGAAGCTGGTGAGCATGGGCGGTCTGAGCTGGGTGGGCGGCTATGTATCGGCCGCCGCGGTGCTGAGCCTGGTGGCGGTATTGTGCCTCAAGGAGACACGCGACACGGCGCTGTAGCAGCGCTGCGCCGTGCGCAGGAGCGGGCTTAGAGCTCGACCTTGACCGCCTGGGAAGCGCGGGTCGCCTTGGCCCGCGCGGCTTCGATCGACTCGTCGCGCGCCAGGCACACGCCCATGCGGCGCTGGCCGTTGACCTCGGGCTTGCCGAACAGGCGAATCGCCGTGTCGGGTTCGCTCAGTGCGGCGCCCAGGTTGGCGAATGCAGTCTGCTGCGACTGCCCTTCGACCAGGATCACCGCCGAGGCCGACGGGCCGAACTGGCGTACCAGCGGGATCGGCAGCCCCAGGATTGCGCGGGCATGCAGCGCGAACTGCGACAGGTCCTGGGAGATCAGGGTCACCAGGCCGGTGTCGTGCGGGCGCGGCGAGACTTCGCTGAACCACACCTGGTCGCCCTTGACGAACAGCTCCACCCCGAACAGCCCGCGCCCGCCCAATGCGTCGGTCACGGCCTGGGCGACACGCTCGGATTCGGCCAGTGCCTTGGAGCTCATGGCCTGGGGCTGCCAGGATTCCTGGTAGTCGCCCTTTTCCTGGCGGTGGCCGACCGGCGCGAGGAACGTGGTGCCGCCGATGTGGCGCACGGTCAGCAAGGTGATCTCGTAGTCGAAGTCGATGAAGCCTTCGACGATGACCCGGCCCTTGCCAGCGCGACCGCCTTCCTGGGCGTAGTCCCATGCCTTGCGCAGGTCATCGACGCTGCGCAGCAGGCTCTGGCCCTTGCCCGACGAGCTCATCACCGGCTTGACCACGCAGGGGTAGCCCAGGTCCTCGACCGCCTTGCTGTAGTCCTCGAAGGTGTCGGCGAAATGGTACGGCGAGGTCGGCAGGTCGAGTTCCTCGGCGGCCAGGCGACGGATGCCTTCGCGGTTCATGGTCAGCTGGGTGGCGCGGGCGGTCGGCACCACGGTGAAGCCTTCGCTCTCGAGCTCGACCAGGGTCGCGGTGGCGATGGCTTCGATCTCGGGGACGATGTAGTGCGGCTTCTCGGCCTCGATCACCGCGCGCAGGGCCGCGCCGTCGAGCATGTCGACCACGTGGCTGCGGTGCGCGACCTGCATGGCCGGGGCATCGGCATAGCGGTCCACGGCGATCACCTCGACGCCCAGGCGCTGCAGTTCGATCACCACTTCCTTGCCCAGCTCGCCACAGCCGCAGAGCAGTACACGGGTCGCGGTCGGCGACAATGGGGTTCCGATACGGGTCATCTCAGGTCCTCGAAGGCTTGCGGGGCTGGCCTGCTGGGGACAGCCGCTGAAAAGGGAGGGTATTCTAGCAAAATCCTTCAGGAGCGAGAGCAGGAGCAGGAGTGCAAGCCGCACAGGTTTGCAGCGTCCGCCCGCAGCCAAAAGTCATTGCACGAGGATCATGCCAGCGGCCACTGCGCGCTCGTGACACAGGCGCAGCACGTCGCGTCGCTCGAGGTTGTCCATCCGCCCCCAGCGGCTGATCTCGGCTACCGTGCGCTGGCAACCGGTACAGATATCCTGCTCGTCCAGGGCGCAGATACTGACGCACGGCGAGGCGACCGGACGGTCGTGGGGAACCATGCTCAGTCCTCCTGTGGTGCAAGGTCGCGCGCATAGCGCTGGGCGTTGTGCACATAGTGCGCGGCGCTGGCCTCGAGCAGGCGTTTCTGCGCCTCGGTCAGCTCGCGCACCACCTTGCCGGGCGAGCCCACCACCAGCGAGCCGTCGGGAATTTCCTTGCCTTCGGGGATCAGGGCATTGGCGCCGATGATGCAGTGCTTGCCGATCCGGGCGCCGTTGAGCACCACCGCATTGATGCCCACCAGGCTGTAATCGCCCACGCTGCAACCGTGCAGCATGGCGTTGTGGCCGATGGTCACGCCCTTGCCCAAGGTCAGCGGCGAGCCCATGTCGGTGTGCATCACGCTGCCATCCTGCACGTTGCTGTCCTCGCCGATGTCGATCAGTTCGTTGTCGCCGCGCAGCACGGCGCCGAACCACACGCTGGCGCGGGCCTGCAGCCGTACCTTGCCGATCAGCGTGGCGGTGGGCGCGGTCCAGCTGGTGGGATGGGTCTCGACCTGCAGGTCGCCCAGGCGGTAGTTCATGCAATGCTCCTCAGGGTACGGTGATGCTGGCGGGTCTGGCCCCGCTCATCGGTTGGTGAACCGCTCGGGCGGCTGGTGCAGGCTGATGCCTGCGTCGTAGAGCAGATTGACCAGCTCGACGATCATGATCGCCGACAACCCCCAGATCTTGTACTCGCCGTAGCGGTAGCTGGGCACGTACCAACTGCGCCCTTGATAGTCGATCCGGTGGGTGTGGTCGCGCGGGTCCTGGCGGAAGAACGCCAGCGGTACGGTGAATACCGCGGCAATTTCCGCATCGTTGGCGCGGTACTCGACGTAGTCGGGGATCAGCCCGACGAACGGCGTCACCTTCAGGCCATGCAGCGAGATCAGCGGGCTGAGCGGGCCGAGCACCTCGACCAGGCCAGGCGCCAGGCCGATCTCTTCCTCGGCCTCGCGCAGCGCGGTGAACACCAGGTCTGGGTCCTCGGGGTCGCGGCGCCCCCCGGGGAACGCCACCTCGCCGCCATGGGTGGAGAGGCCCTGGGCGCGCAGGGTCAGCACCAGCTCGGGCTCTTCGCTGCGGGTGATGGGCAACAGCACCGCGGCCTCGGGAAAACGGCGATCCGCCTCCAGGGGAGCCGGGGTATGGTTGCTCATTCGGCGAAGAAGCTCGTCCAGCATTGCGCACTCTCGATTCCAGGACCTGCCCTGCATGATGCACCAAAGCCGCGAGGCGCCCAAGTCCTGCTTGGAAGCGGCTTGCAGGACATGTGCAAGGCGCGCCAAGATAGCCGCACACCACAGGAAAGCCACAGCATGAAATTCTGCAGCGAATGCGGCCAGCCAGTGATCCAGCGCATTCCCGAGGGCGATAGCCGCCTGCGGTTCGTGTGCGGGCACTGCCATACCATCCATTACCAGAACCCCAACATCGTCGCCGGCGTACTGCCCACCTGGGGCAGCCGGGTCTTGCTGTGCCGGCGCGCCATCGAGCCGAGACGGGGCTACTGGACCCTGCCGGCCGGTTTCATGGAAAACGGCGAGACGCTGGAACAGGCTGCCCGTCGCGAAACCGTCGAGGAGGCCTGCGCGCGGGTCGGGCCGACGAGCCTGTACCAGTTGTTCGACTTGCCGCACATCAACCAGGTGCATGTGTTCTTCAGGGCCGAGCTGGCCGACCTGGACTTTGCCGTGGGCATCGAGAGCCTGGAGGTGGGCCTGTTCGAGGAAAACGAGATTCCCTGGGACGAGCTGGCTTTTCGCACCGTCACGCGTACCCTAGAATGCTACTTCCGCGATCGCATCGAGCAGCACTACCCCATAGGCAGTGAGTACTTGCCGCCGATGAACGTCTCGTCGTCCAAATCCTAGGGGTCCCGATTCATGCGTTGGTTGCTTGCCCTTTTCTGCCTTGCCGTGGCTTCGGTGTCCCAGGCCGCCTACACCGAGACCATCATCCGCAAACCCGTGGACGACCTGCCGCCGGCCACGACAAGCATGTCGAGCATAGACAAGGTGCTGGTGATCAAGTCCGAGCGCCGACTGCAGCTGATCAGCCGCGGCGAGCCGCTCAAGACCTACCGCATCTCGCTGGGCAAGCAGCCTCTGGGAGCCAAGGAGCGCGAGGGCGACAAGCGCACCCCCGAGGGCTTCTACTGGCTCGACTGGCGCAAGGTCAGCACCCGCTACAACCTGGCCATGCACGTGTCCTACCCCAACATCAGCGACTCGGCCAAGGCGCGCCGCGAGGGCCTCGAGCCCGGCGGCATGATCATGATCCACGGCACCCCGCTGGACGAGGAGTACCCGGAATGGTACTTCCACACCCTGGACTGGACCGAAGGCTGCATCGCCATGCGCAACGACGACATGCGCGAAGTCTGGAGCCTGGTCAAGGACGGCACGATGATCGAGATCCGTCCCTGACGTCCTAGGACGCAGCGGTAGGATGTAGGACGCGCCCTACCCAAGATAGTTACCTTCCCGACGCGCGGTTCAGCTTGACCCCGCATCCAGACGGTTATCGCCATTCATAGAATCCACGCAGACGAGTAGCCCACTCGTGCCCTGCGGGATTCCCTCATGTCCAAGCTACCCATGCGCTGCGCCGTCCGGCGCTTTCACTGCCTGTTGCTCGGCCTGCTGCTCGGCCTGCCGATGGCCCCGCGGGCCCTGGCCGATGATCTGGCCAGCCAGCCACTGCGCGACCAGCAACAGCAGTTGCAAAGACTCGAACACGAGCAGCGCCTGCGCCGATGGCAGCAGCGTGGACGGGACGTCGAGCCGCAGCCTGCGCAGGACCTGGCCACGACGGACGCCAGGTGCTGGCCCGTCTCCGGCGTGCGCCTTTACGGCAACCGGATACTCTCGACGCAGGTGCTCGATGGCCCGGTGAGGCTGGCGCTGCGTCCCTGCATGGATGTGGGCGCCATCAACGGCCTGCTCAAGGCCATCACCCAGCGCTACGTGGAGGCGGGCTACCCGGCCAGCCGACCGCTGCTCCTGCGCCAGCCCAGCCCCGGCGCGCCGCTGGATATCCGGATCGTCGAAGGTTTTGTCGAGTCGATCGAGCTGCCGGACCGCGACCAACCCTTGTCGTTGCGCGGTGCATTTCCGGGACTGCTGGGCGAGCCGTTGTACCTGCCCGACCTGGAGCAGGGACTGGATCAGCTCAACCGGCTGCCAGGCTTTGACGTGGGCATCGATCTGCTCCCAGGCGAGCTGGAGGGCGGCACGCGGGTGATCGTGCAACCGCAGCGCAGCGCACGGCGCTGGCGCTTCAACAGCACCTTCGACAACCTCGGCAGCGACTACCTCGGGGTTCACCGGCTGTATTCCAGCCTATCGATCGACAGCCCCTTCGCGGAGAACGGCAGCCTCTGGCTGATTTTCCACAAGACCGCGGGCGGGGCCTTGGGCAGCAGTGCCGGCCCTGCCGTTCGCTACGATGTTCCCTATGGGCCGTGGAGCTTCGCGCTGACAGCCATCGCGGTTGACAGCCGGGCCATCACGCGCAAGCCGCGCCACGTTCTGGAAGGGAACACCCGGTCGTATCAACTCGATGTGGAACGGATGCTGTGGCGCAATCGGCGAGCCATGTTCAGCACACGCCTGCGGCTCAACCACAAGCAGCTCGACAATCGCATCGACCGGGTACGCATCGGCAATCAGAGCGCCAGGCTCAGCAACATCGAAGTGGGCCTTGACCTGCTATGGCTCGAAGATGGCCTC
>JAQZAY010000138.1 GCA_029239415.1 Pseudomonas sp.
TCGAGGCCTGCTTGAGGGCGATCAACCCCAGCGCGATGATCATCACGCAGAAGAAGCCGAAGCAGAGGATGGAGCGGGGGGCGAGGTTGAGCTTGCGTAAGGACATGGCGTGAACCCTGGGCGTTTTACATACACTCGGCCTGCCCCTGGCGATCTTTAGGGGTTGCCTATCGTCACCATTGATTTCCTTGATCCACGTCACGGTTTTTTTGACATGGCGTTGACGTCTTCTCACGAGGCTGGCGCCTAACCTTCGCGTCACCCAACCCAGGGATCCGAGCGAGCAGGTGAGCCTTGACCAGAAACGTGATGAAGCATTGCACCGCCCGACGTGACGTCGGGGCGCCAGGGCCGTACCTCCCCAGTCGGGGTATGGCCGTCCTGCTGACGCTGGTCTTGATCGGCGGGTGCCAGAGCATGTCCGAACGGCTGCTTGCCGAAGGCTATCCACCGCCGTTCGTCGACGGGTTCACCGATGGCTGCGCCAGTGGCCGCCATGCGGCGGGCGAACTGGACGATTTTCGCAAGAACGTGCCGGCCTACCTGCAGCAACCGACCTATGCCCTGGGCTGGGACGACGGGTTTCGCCAGTGCCAGGCGCGCGCCGACAGCGAAACCGAACGACGCCTGGCGCGTGACAGCGAAGCCGATCGGGCCTGGCGGCATGGCAAGGACCAGGCGTGGGGCCAGGCCTTGAGGCCGTCGTCACGCACGCCATGAAGGCGCGAAGGGATGAGAGGTCGTGTGTTCACCGCCAGCGCGTGATCGACGGCGTCGAGGGTCAGGGAGGAGGGGGGTGCTGGCGTGCAGGTTCGCCATCGAGGAGCGTCTTCATGTCTTGCAGAACAGAATCGGCGACGCTGAGCATTCGACGCGTCGACGGCGGTCCGGTCCACGGCAGGCCGCTGCGCCGTGCGCATTTTCTGGTCACGTCGCCGGCCTGGTGCACGGCCGATGACGGTGTGTTCGCAACGCCCGCGTCAGCGGCGGGAGACCCGCACGGCGCGCTCAGTGATCCATTGAAGCACTCGCTGGCGCTCGCCGGAGAAGGCTACGGCGTCGTTGCCAGCGCGCTGTTCGTCTCGATCACCGACACCGGCCGTGCACGCATCCTGGGCCGGATGAATGCCGCCGCCTGGCGGCAATGGATCGGCCGCGCAGCAGGCTGAACATGCCGCTCGGGCAGAGTCCCACGCCTGCCCGCCACGCCCCGAAGGTCTGTCAGCCCGGCGTGACGTCCGGCTGAACGTCGGTCGCCAGCCGCGGGCGGGTCTTGCCGTGCCAGGCGAAGGCCAGCACCATCGCCAGGCCCAGGGCGGCCACGCCCGCGCCGGCCAGCGAGATGGCCGGGTAGCCCCAGCCGGCCTTGATCACCGCACCGCCCAGGGCAGCGCCCACCGCATTGCCCAGGTTGAAGGCGCCGATGTTGACGGCCGAGGCCAGGTTGGGGGCGTCCTTGGCCGCTTCCATCACCCGCATCTGCAGCGGAGGCACCAAGGCGAAGCTGGCGACACCCCAGACCAGGATGGCCACGGCGGCCGGCAGCGGCCAGCGCATCAGCACGGTGAAGGCCAGCAGCACCACGATCAGCACGCTCAACGAGGCGATCAATGTCCGGTCGATGGAGCGGTCCGCCGCCTTGCCACCCCAGAGGTTGCCCAGGGTCAGGCCGATCCCGAACAGCACCAGCATGGCCGTGACGAACAGGGTCGAGGCCTGGGTCTCACGGGTCAGGATCGGTGCGATGTAGGTAAATACGGTGAACATGGCGCCCGAGCCGACCACGGTCAGTGCCAGCGCCTCCAGCACCGGGCCACGACCCAGCACGCGCAGCTCGGCCAGCACGCCGTCGCTGGGCGGCAGGGCCACGTTGGGCAGGGCGAACCAGAGCGCGGCCATGGTCAGCACGCCCAGCCCGGAAATGCCCCAGAACGCCTGGCGCCAACCAAGCAGCTCACCGAACCAGGTGGCCAGCGGCACGCCGCCGATGGTCGCCAGCGTCAGCCCCATGAACATGGCCGCCACCGCCCCGGCCCGTTTGTCGGGTGCCACCACGCTCGCGGCTACCAACGCCCCGACGCCGAAAAAGGCGCCGTGGTTGAGCGAGGTCACCACGCGGGCGATCAGCAGGCTGGTGTAGTCGGTCGCCAGGGCCGACATCACGTTGCCCAGGGTGAAGATGGCCATCAGGCCGATCAGCAGGTAGCGGCGGGGAATGCGGCCCGTGGTCAGGGTCATGAGTGGCGCACCGATCAGCACGCCGAGCGCGTAGGCACTGATCAGCAGGCCGGCCGCCGGGATAGAGACACCCAGGTCCGCGGCGATGCCGGGCAACATGCCCATAGGCGCGAACTCGGTGACGCCGATGCCGAAGGCACCGGTGGCCAAGGCCAGAAGAGGGGGGTTGATACGCATGTGGACAGCTCCTTATCTATGCGGCGAATGCTAAGCTAACGCCCACGATGCCGGTAGTCGGTCATTTTGGTATGCACCTGTGCGTGGGAGGCACGAATGGACCTGGGTGGACGGTCAGGAGAAATGGTCGTGTTCGACCGTGTGGTACAGGAAGGCAGCCTGTCGGCGGCCGCACGGGCGCTGCACGTGACGCCCTCGGCCATCAGTCGCTCCCTCGCGCGCACCGAACAGCGTCTGGGCACCCGCCTGCTGCTGCGCACGACCCGCGCCATCGCCCTGACTGCCGAGGGCGAGGCCTACCTGCGCGCCGCGCGGCGCATCCTGGCGGACCTGGCCGAAGTGGAGGAGGCCATCGCCGACCAGGGCGTGCCGCAAGGGCGACTGAGGGTCAGCGCCGCGCTCGGCCATGGCCGCAAGACCATCGTGCCGCTGGTGGCGGCGTTCAGCGCCCGCTACCCGAACATCGTGGTGGACCTGGCCCTGGGCGACGAGGTGGTCGACATCCTGGCCGGGCAGGCCGATGTGGCGATCCGTTTCGGCCAGTTGGCCGACAGCCCGCTCACCGCGCGCTACCTGGGCGTCACCGGCCAGGTGGTGGTGGCTTCGCCCGGCTACCTGGCCCGCCATGGCACCCCGCGCACGCCTGAAGACCTGCTGCAGCACAACTGCCTGCGCTTCAACTTCCGCCGCGCCGAGCCGGACTGGCCCTTCGTGCGCGACGGCCAGGCGTTTTCCCTGAAGGTCTCCGGTAACATCCAGTGCAACAGCGGCGAAGCGTTGGCCCAGCTCGCCCGGGAAGGCGCCGGCATCGCCCGTATAGGCGCCTTCAGTGTGGCCGACGACCTGCGCAGTGGCGTGCTCGTGCCACTGCTGGAAGCCTGGAACCCAGGCGATCAGGAACCCATCCATGCCGTTTTCGTCGGCGGCGCGGCGATGCCGGCGCGGGTGCGGGTGTTTGTGGATTTCCTGATGACGCATCATCGTTGGTGAGCAGAGAACGCGCAGAGTGCGTTGCAAGCGTGTTCAGGAGGCGACCGATCCATCACCGCGGCGTAGCTACGGGTGAGCGGCCCCTGTGCCGCGATTGGGCCCGGCGGGCCCATGAAATCAGCCCCTCCCTATACCAGGCCAACGCGTACTGACAGCACGACATAGCGGCTTTTGCCAACGCACAGCCTCCATCGAACTCGCTGATGCGATAGCCTGATCACCACTGGTCGCCACCCCACGCAATCCATTCAACCACTCCAGACCTATGGCAGTCTGTTGCTTGCACCCAGCCATCCTGGAGACAGCCATGAACGACATCACTCTGCGAAACGCCATCACCGCCTGGCGCCTGCTGCTGGAGGACGACAGCTACCGCCTGGACTGGCCGGACGATTACCACGCCACCCTCATCGATCGCGCCGATGAAATGAAAGCCAGCGGCCTGATCGGCGAGCAGGATTGGCAACTGCTCAAGGATGCCGCCGACACGGCCCTGCAACAGACCCGTGCCTCGCTCGAACAACAGCAGCGCGATTGCCTGAGCATTCGCAAGCTGCGCTTGCCCAGCGTCGAGTGAGCAGCCCGTTTCTGCTATCGACGGCGAGGTGCCAGTACCGTCGATGGCAGTCAGGGCAGCAGACGCTACTTGGCGCCAGCCACGTGAGCGGCCTCGGCCTGTTCACGCTGGCGCTTGCGTCCGATGATCAGCACCGCGACGCCTGCCAGGGTGCATAGCGCAGCCAGCGGCATCAGCGCCAGCGAATAGCTGCCGGTGGCGTCGTGGATGGCGCCGTAGACGTTGACCATCACACCGCCCCCGATCAGGTTGGCCATGGCCCCGACGGCCGCCAACCCGGCCGCCGCGGTGGAGGACGACAGCCAACCCGACACCAGCGCCCAGAACGGGCCCTTCATCGAATAGGCCCCGACCAGGACCATGGTCAGCATCACCACCGTGGCCGGCAGGGACGTGGTGAACAGCGTCATCAGCAGGCCAGCGGCGATCAGCAGCATGGTCATCGCCGTGTGCCAGCGACGCTCGCCGGTACGGTCGGAGCTGCGGCCCCAGGCGATCATCAGGATCGAGGCGATGCCGTAGGGGATGGCGTTGACCAGGCCGATCTCCAGGGCGCTCAGGCCGAAGGTCTTGAGCAGTTGCGGTGCCCACACGCTCATGGTGCTGCCCGCAGCGGAAGCGCCGGAGTAGATCAGCGCCAGGATCCAGATGTCCTTGTGGCGCAGCAGCTTCCACAACGAGATGTGGCCGATGGCGGTCTTCTTCGCCGATTCCTGTGCCAGACGCTGGGTGAGCCAGCCGCGTTGCTCGTCGCTCAGCCAGGTGGCCTGCTCGGGGCGGTCGGTCAGCACGAACAGACAGGCGATGCCCAGCAGGACCGCCGGAATGCCTTCGAGGATGAACAGCCAGTGCCAGCCGCGCATGCCCATCCAGCCATCCAGGCTCAACAGCAGCCCTGACAGGGGCGAGCCGATGAAGTTGGCCGCCGGGATCGCCACCATGAACAGCGCCACCATGCGCGCCCGGTAGGCCGACGGCAGCCAGTAGGTGAGGTACAGCAGCACGCCGGGAAAGAACCCGGCTTCGGCGGCGCCGAGCAGAAAGCGCATCACGTACAGCGAGTGGGCGCCCTGCACGAAGGCGGTGCCGGCGGAAATCAGGCCCCAGGTGATCATGATCCGGGCGATCCAGATCCGCGCACCGTAGCGCTGCATGGCCAGGTTGCTGGGCACCTCGACCAGGAAGTAGGCGAAGAAAAACAGGCTGCTGGCAAAACCGAACACCTTGGCCGTGAGCTGCAGGTCTTCGTTCATCTGCAACGACGCCATGCCGATGTTGCCGCGGTCGATGATCGCGATCAGGTAGCAGAGGATCAGGAACGGCAGCAGGCGCCAGGCGACGCGCCGCATGGTGCTGCGTTCGAGCTCGTCCGGCAGGGAGGGGGTGGAAGTCATGGTGCTCTCCAATTGTTGTTTTTCTGGAGCCAAACGTCGTGAACGTGCCTCGCCTTGCCAGCGGGCACGGGTGGGGAAGCGGTCAGCTGGCGAACAGGTGGCGGTTGACCACACAGCGCGGATCCAGCGCCGTACCTGCCCAGGCATCGAGGACCTGTCGCACCGCCACCAGGCCCACACGGTCGCGGGACTCGGTGGTGTTGGCGCCCACGTGTGGCGTGGCGACCAGGTTCGGCAGGCGCCACAGTGGGCTGTCGGCAGGGGGTGGCTCGGGGCTGAACGTGTCCAGGCCGGCCCCGGCGATGCGCCGGGTCTCGAGTGCGGTCACCAGGGCCTGGGTGTCGACCAGTTCGCCGCGGGCGGTGTTGATCAGGATCGCGCCAGGGCGCATGCGGTCGAACTGCGCCGCGCCGATCAGGTGGTGGTTGGTGTCGGTCAGCGGGCAGTGCAGGCTGATGATATCGCTGTCGGCCAGCAGGCGGTCGATATCCGTTTCGCGCTGCACATGGGGACGCTCGGGCAATTGCTGCAGGTAGGGGTCGAACACCTTGACCTGCATGCGCAGCGGCGCCACCAGGTCCATCAGGAGACTGCCGATCGAACCCAGGCCGACCAGACCCAGGGTCTTTCCGGCCAGCTCGATGCCATTGGCCGAGGCCTTGTCCCAGTGCCCCTGGCGCACGCGGGCGTCGAGGTGCGCGGTCTGGCGCGCCACGCTGAACATCAGGGCGAAGGCCAGCTCGGCCACCGACTGGGCGTTGGCGCCAACGGCGATCGTCACCGGAATGCCACGGTCGGCAGCGGCCTGGAGGTCGATGGTGTTGTAGCCCACGCCATGCTTGGCGATCACCCTCAGCGCGTCCGACGCCTCGATCATGGCGCGGGTGAGTGCACCCTGGCGCACCACGATCGCGTCGGGCTGTTCGGCGCGAATGATCGCTTCCAGCGCGTCGGCCGGCAGGTAGGGCGTGGTCGGAACGACCCGGATGCCGTGCTCGGCGGCGAGGGCCATGGCTTCGTCAGCGAGCGCGGGGCCGGTCAGCAGAAGGGTTCGGGACATGGGGATACCTTGTTCTTGTAAGGCGCGTGCAGCGCGATCCGCCATTCGATGATGGCTTGATAGGAACCCTATCATAATGAAATGACGTTGCAAGAAAATAAAATGTGGGGTGAAACACCTTCTTCAAAAGAAATAAAAAAGACATTGCCAGAGAAATTATGAAATGACATTCTAAAAATAGATCGGCAGCTGCCGGTGACATCGAATAACACCACAAGAGGTATGTCATATGAGCATTGGCTTTCAGGTGCTGGATCGCACGCGCACCGTCGGAGAGGAATGGGTGTCGCGGTTCCGTGAGGTTCCCGTCGCCAACGTGAGCGATTCGATGCACCGCATGACGGCCGGGGGCGCACGCCTGCGGCCCATGCACCGGGAAGGCGTGCTCTGCGGCCCGGCCCTGACCGTCAAGGCCCGCCCGGGGGACAACCTGATGCTGCATCACGCGATCGACATCGCCCGACCGGGCGACGTGATCGTGGTCGATGCCGGCGGCGACCTGAGCAACGCGCTGATCGGCGAGATGATGGTGGCCTACGCGATCAAGCGTGGCGTGGCGGGCATCGTCATCAACGGTGCGATCCGCGACTCGGCCACCCTTGGGGCCGGCGATTTCCCGCTGTTCGCCGCAGGCGTGTCGCACCGGGGGCCTTACAAGGACGGCCCCGGCGAGATCAACGTGCCGATCGCCATCGATGGTATGGTGATCGAGCCCGGCGACCTGGTGATCGGTGACGATGACGGCCTGCTGTGCGTGCCTTATGCGCACGTCGCGACCGTCTACGCGGCCGCGACTGCCAAGCACGCTGCCGAAACCGCACAGATGCAACACATTGCCCAAGGCACCAACGACCGCTCCTGGGTCCTGGAGTCCTTGAAGAAGAAAGGCTGCCTGCTGCCAGGCTGATCGTCACGTACCGTGCGCCTTGGGATGAGGCGCACTGGGAGGTGATGCGTCGGTGCTGGCCGTGGGCTCCATGAGGATGTCACACACGTGTCCGGTTCATCGTCGTCCCAGCGCTCGCGTTGGCCCCAGGCCCTGCGGGCGCTCGCCCACCGCAATTTCCAGATCTACTTCGCCAGCCAGGGCATCTCCACGTTGGGCAAATGGGTGCAGCAGGTGGCGCTGTCCTGGCTGGCCTATCACCTGACCGGCTCGGCGGCGTTGCTGGGGCTGATCACCTTCCTGTCCCTGGCCCCGCAGCTGCTCATCGGCCCGCTGGCCGGGGCCTGGATCGACCGGCACGACAAACGTCGCCTGTTGATCGGCGTGCAGTCGATCCTGGTGGCGCAATCGCTGGCGTTGGCCGGCGTCACCTGGGCCGGCTGGAGCGACGGCCCGTTCCTGGCCGGCATGGCCCTGCTGCTGGGTGTGCTCAATGCTCTGGAGACGCCGCTGCGCCAAGCGTTGATCGCCCGTTTCGTCGAAGACCCCGCCGACCTGCCCAATGCCTTGGCACTCAACGCCATGCTGATCAACGCCGCGCGCTTCGTCGGGCCGCCCTTGGCCGGCGTGCTGATCGCCACGGCAGGCGAGGCGGCCTGCTTCGCCCTGACCGCGTTCGCCTTCCTGGCCCTGCTGGGTGGGCTGTTCACGGTACGTGCGGTGGCCGATCCGAAGGCCACCGGTTCCACGGCGCATGTGCTGCGCGAGGGGCTGGTCTACCTGTGGCGTACCCGCCACGTACGCCAGCTGCTGGTCAACGTGATCCTGGTCAACCTGCTGGCGTCCTGCTACGCCGCGTTGCTGCCGGTGTTGGCCAAGTCGGTCTTCGACGGAGACGCGCAGGTGCTGGGCTGGTTGTGGGGCGCGGCGGGGGCGGGCGCCTTCGTCGCCACCCTGGTGCTGGCCTTGGCCGGTACGGTGTCGCGGCTGCGCCGCTTCACCGACGCCGGTGCCGTGCTGTGCGCGCTCGCCCTGGGGCTCTTGGGGTGCTCCAGTCTGCTGCCCGGCGCGTTGGTGGCCCTGGCCGTGCTCGGGTTCGGCATCACCCTGAGCAATGTCAGCACCAACATGCAGTTGCAGAGCGGGGCGCCGAGCCACCTGCGCGGCCGTGTGATCGCCTTCTACATCGCCGTGCGCTTCGGCTTCGAAGCCCTGGGCGGCATGGCGGCCGGGCTCATCGCCGCCCGCTGGGGCGCTTCGGTGACCCTGGGCATCGCGGGCGGCGTGCTGGTCGTCGGCCTGCTGGGCCAGTACGGTCTGCGCGGGCGGACATCCACAGCAGAGACCGAACCTGCGAACGGCTGACGTTGGCGTGCGCCGACCGTTGGCGGATAATGGCGTCCTTTGCCCTGTGGCCTTCGCCCAGGGCCTCCCTGCGATGAGGTGTTGCACATGGTGAAAGCGCGGCCGCGCCCAGCGGTGAATGGGGTGGCGTCGGCGGACCGGGTCCTGACCGTGTTGACCGCCTTCCAGATAGGCGATGCGGCGCTGAGCCTGGTCGAGCTGGTCGAGCGGACCGGGCTGATCAAGAGTACGATCATGCGCTTGATGGTCTCCCTGGAAAACCACGGCTTCATCACCCGCATGGCCGATGGTCGTTACCAGTTGGCCAGCGAAGTCATGCGCCTGAACGCGGTCTACCAGGAAGCGCTGGACCTGGAGCGTCACGTCATGCCGCGCCTGCACCTCCTGGCCGAGCAG
>JAQZAY010000139.1 GCA_029239415.1 Pseudomonas sp.
CGCCAGCGGAGCTGGCGCTTTTTGAACTGCTTGCGACGGATGACATACTCTTCGGTGACGCCCTGGATGGTCTGACTGTGAAGTCCGAGCTCTTTTCCGGCACCCTTGGTGTAAGGGTGCATGTCGAAGGCTGATAGAAAACGACCACGTTCACGAATCGAGCGGCTGCTCAACTCGTTCACGTAGTTCCAGACAAGATTCACCGCGCGAGACGCCTCACGCAGCTGCGCTGCGTGCTTGTCTCGCACCCGAATCTTGAGGGTTTTGGTCGCTTTCATTTCACTCATGAAGCCCACTATGCAGCCCGGATTTTGGATTTCAAGCCCTGGTCGCTTCGCGACGGCGCTTATATCCCCCACCTAAAGGAAGGGGTTTTACGCGCCACTTGATAAAGGAAGATCGGAACCTGCGACACGCCCCGCCGGTCCAGTATTGGGTCGGGGCCGGCAAAGTCGGTCTAACCTGACCATTTCAGCCAGGTCCGTGCCGTGCGGACCTCCACAGAGGCGGTGTTACCGGCAACTTCCAGAACTGTCGGCCACCGGCGCAGAAGGAGTTGGCAATGCCCTCGCTCGATAGCCTGAACACCCTCAAGACCCTGACGGTCGCCGGCCGCACCTATCACTACTTCAGCCTGGCAGAAGCCGCACGCCAGCTCGGCGACTTGCAACAGCTGCCCATGTCGCTCAAGGTCCTGCTGGAAAATCTGTTGCGCTGGGAGGACGGCAAGACCGTCACCGGCGACGACCTGCGCGCCCTCGTCGACTGGCTCAAGGCGCGACGCTCCGATCGCGAGATCCAGTATCGTCCCGCGCGCGTGCTGATGCAGGACTTCACCGGCGTACCGGCGGTAGTCGACCTGGCAGCCATGCGCGCGGCCATGGCCCAGGCCGGAGGCGACCCCAAGCGCATCAACCCGTTGTCGCCGGTCGACCTGGTGATCGACCACTCGGTGATGGTCGACCGCTACGCCAGCGACCAGGCGTTCGCCGCCAACGTCGAGATCGAGATGCAGCGCAACGGCGAGCGCTATGCCTTCCTGCGCTGGGGCCAGAGCGCTTTCGACAATTTCCGCGTGGTGCCGCCGGGTACCGGCATCTGTCACCAGGTCAACCTCGAATACCTGGGTCGCACCGTCTGGACCCGCGAAGAAGAGGGGCGCACCTATGCCTTCCCGGACACGCTGGTGGGCACCGATTCGCACACCACCATGATCAATGGCCTGGGCGTGCTTGGCTGGGGGGTGGGCGGCATCGAGGCAGAAGCGGCCATGCTTGGCCAGCCGGTGTCGATGCTGATCCCCGAAGTGATCGGTTTCAAGCTGACCGGCAAGCTGCACGAGGGCATCACCGCCACCGACCTGGTGCTGACGGTGACGCAGATGCTGCGCAAGAAGGGCGTCGTCGGCAAGTTCGTCGAGTTCTACGGCGATGGCCTGGCCGAACTGCCGCTCGCGGACCGCGCCACCCTCGCCAACATGGCCCCGGAATACGGCGCGACCTGCGGGTTCTTCCCGGTCGACGAGGTGACCCTGGACTACCTGCGCCTTTCCGGGCGCCCGGATGAAACCGTGCAACTGGTCGAAGCCTATTGCAAGAAGCAGGGCCTCTGGCGCCTGCCCGGCCAGGAACCGGTGTTCAGCGACTCCCTCGAGCTGGACATGCGTGATGTGGTGGCCAGCCTGGCAGGACCGAAGCGCCCCCAGGACCGCGTTGCGCTGCCTGATGTCGGCAAGGCCTTCGACGGCTTCATGGACCTGCAGCCCAAGCCGCAGAGCAAGGAGGTCGGGCGCCTGGAAAGCGAGGGCGGTGGCGGCGTGGCGGTCGGCAATGCGGCGCAGGTCGCAGAGGTCAGCTTCGAGCACGGTGGCACGCACCACTCGCTGCGCGACGGCGCCGTGGTCATCGCGGCGATTACCTCCTGCACCAATACCTCCAACCCGAGCGTGATGATGGCAGCCGGCCTGGTGGCGAAGAAAGCCGTGGAAAAGGGCCTGCAGCGCAAGCCATGGGTCAAGAGCTCGCTGGCCCCGGGCTCCAAGGTGGTGACCGACTACTATGCGGCCGCCGGCCTGACCCCCTACCTGGACCAACTGGGCTTCGACCTGGTCGGCTATGGCTGCACCACCTGCATCGGCAATTCGGGACCGCTGGATGACGCCATCGAGAAGGCCATCAGCAGCGCCGACCTCACCGTGGCCTCGGTGCTCTCGGGCAACCGCAACTTCGAAGGCCGGGTGCACCCACTGGTGAAGACCAACTGGCTGGCGTCACCGCCCCTGGTGGTGGCCTATGCCCTGGCCGGGAGCGTGCGCATCGACCTTTCCAGCGAACCGCTGGGCACCGGCAGCGACGGTGAGCCGGTCTATCTGCGCGACATCTGGCCAAGCCAGAAGGAAATCGCCGAGGCCGTGGCGCGTGTCGACACAGCCATGTTCCACAAGGAGTACGCCGAGGTCTTCGAAGGTGACGCGCGCTGGCAAGCGATCGAGGTGCCACAAGCCGCCACCTATGTCTGGCAGGACGATTCCACCTACATCCAGCATCCACCTTTCTTCGACAACATCGGCGGCCCGCCGCCGAGCATCGAGAACATCGAGCAGGCCCGCATCCTGGCGCTGCTGGGCGACTCGGTCACCACCGACCATATCTCGCCGGCGGGCAACATAAAGGCCGAAAGCCCGGCCGGCCGCTACCTGCGCGACAAAGGCGTGGAGCCGCGCGACTTCAACTCCTACGGGTCGCGTCGTGGCAATCACCAGGTGATGATGCGCGGCACCTTCGCCAACATCCGCATCCGCAACGAGATGCTGGGCGGCGAGGAAGGCGGCAACACCGTGCACGTGCCCAGTGGCGAGAAACTGGCGATCTATGATGCCGCCATGCGCTACCAGGCCGAGGGCACGCCGCTGGTGGTGGTCGCAGGCCAGGAATACGGCACCGGCTCCAGCCGCGACTGGGCCGCCAAGGGCACCAACCTGCTGGGGGTCAAGGCGGTCCTGGCCGAGAGCTTCGAGCGCATCCACCGTTCCAACCTGGTCGGCATGGGCGTGCTGCCCCTGCAGTTCATGTCGGGCCAGAACCGCAAGAGCCTGGCACTCACGGGCAATGAGCGCATCGACATACTGGGCCTGAGCGAGGCGCATATCCGTCCCGGCATGAGCCTGCCCCTGCGTATCACCCGCGAGGATGGCCAGCAGGAGCAGATCGACGTGCTGTGCCGCATCGATACGCTCAACGAAGTCGAGTACTTCAAGGCCGGCGGCATCCTGCACTATGTGTTGCGCCAGTTGATCGCGAGCTGACCTGCGCTTGGGCCGAGGGGCGGCCGTGCCGCCCCTGCAGAGAATCGAAAGATTCCCTCAATAAATGCAGGGACGTGCCGATAGCTCTGGAAAGCCTTGCGGATTGAACAGCAGATGCGTAACAACCAACCGATTACCCAGCGCGAACGGACTTTCCCTGCCCAACAGCGGTTGATCTCCACCACCAGCACCAAGGGTGTCATCACCTATTGCAACGATGATTTCGTCGACATCAGCGGGTTCACCCGGGACGAACTGATCCACGCGCCGCATAACCTGGTGCGTCACCCGGATGTACCGTCCGCGGTGTTCGAGCACATGTGGAGCACCCTGAAGCAGGGCCAGCCGTGGATGGGCGTGGTCAAGAACCGCTGCAAGTCCGGCGATCACTACTGGGTAAACGCCTACGTCACCCCGATCTTCGAGAACAACCAGGTCGTGGGCTTCGAGTCGGTGCGGGTCAAGCCGACTGCCGAGCAGATCCGCCGCGCCCAGGCGCTGTACCAGCGCTTGAACCAGGGCAAGCCCGCCGTGCCGCGTCGCGACCAGTGGGTGCCGGTGCTCCAGGACTGGCTGCCGTTCATCCTGATCAGCCAGATCGGCTTCCTGATCGGCAACTGGATTGGCCATTCCTGGGGCTTTGCCCTGGCGGCCGCGGTGTCGGTCCCGCTTGGCCTGCTGGGCCTTGGCTGGCAGCAACGCGGGCTCAAGCGTTTGCTTCGCCTGGCAGACCAGACTACCTCCGACCCGCTGATCGCGCAGATGTACACCGACAGCCGTGGCGTGCAGGCTCGCCTGGAAATGGCCATGCTCAGCCAGGACGCGCGGATGAAAACCTGCCTGACCCGCCTGCAGGACAGCGCCGAGCACCTCAACGAACAGGCGCGCCAGTCCGATACCCTGGCCCACAACAGCTCGACTGGCCTCGAGCGCCAGCGTGTCGAGACCGAGCAGGTGGCCGCCGCGGTGAACCAGATGGCCGCTACCACCCAGGAGGTGGCCAGCCACGTGCAGCGCACCGCCGATGCCACCCAGCAAGCCAATCGCCTGACCACCCAAGGCCGCGAGATCGCCAGCGAAACCCGCGCGGCCATCCAGCGGCTGTCGGCGGCCGTGGGCGAGACCGGCCAGACGGTGACCCAGCTGGCCCGCGACAGTGACGAGATCGGCGGGGTCGTCGATGTGATCAAGGGCATCGCCGACCAGACCAACCTGCTGGCCCTGAACGCCGCCATCGAGGCGGCGCGCGCCGGCGAGATGGGCCGCGGCTTTGCCGTGGTGGCCGATGAAGTGCGGCAACTGGCCCAGCGTACGGCGCAGTCCACTGGCCAGATCCACACCCTGATCGCCAAGCTCCAGCAAACCGCCAGCAACGCCGTGCAGACCATGGAAGCCGGGCACCGCCAGGCCGAAGAAGGCGTGGCCCGGGTGACCGATGCGGACCAGGCGCTGGCGGGGATCAGCGATGCGGTGGCCAACATCACCGACATGACCACCCAGATCGCCGCCGCCACCGAAGAGCAGACGGCCGTGGCCGACGAGATCAGCCGCAACATCACCACCATCGCCGAGCTGGCCGACCATACGTCCGAGCAGGCGCAGCATTCGGCCAGGCTCAGCGAGGAGTTGACCCGTACGGCTACCGGCCAGTATTCGCTGGTGGAGCGGTTCAATCGATGATGCGCGGCGGCCGAGCCTTGTGCAGGCTCGGCCTGCCTACCACTCCAGGCTCAGGCGGCTCTCGAAATAGCGCGCCTGGCCCGTCAGCGGATCCTTGAACCCGAGGCTCTGCGCCAGCAGCTTGAGCGGCCTGGAGTAGTCATCCTCGACCTGGCGCAGCTCGGGGTAGAACGGGTCGTTGCAGATCCCGGCCCCCAGGGCGCTCATGTGCACGCGCAACTGGTGGGTCTTGCCGGTGACCGGCGACAGGCCGTAGCGCCACCACGGCCCATTGCGCTCGAGCACCTCGGCCACGGTTTCACTGTTGGCGATGCCGGGCACTTCCTGCATGCGGAAGAACGGCTCACCGTGCGCCAGCCGGCTCTTGTGCACCAACGGGAAGTCAAGCGAGGGCAAGGCGGCGGCGATCGCCTGGTAGCGCTTGTCGATCTGGCGGTTGGGAAACAACGACTGGTAGGCGGCGCGGGTCTGGGGATTGGCGGAAAACAGCACCAGCCCGGCGGTATGCCGGTCGATGCGGTGCAAGGGTACCAGGTGCGGATTGTCCAGGCGGCGGATCAGGCGGCGCAGCAAGGTCTGCTCCACGTACTCGCCCGTCGGGGTCACCGGCAGGAAATGCGGCTTGTCGGCCACCACCAGGTGCTCGTCGACATGCAGGATGGCCTCCTGCACCGGGATCGGTTTCTCGTTGGGTACTTCGCGAAAGTAGTGGATCCGCATGCCCTGACGATACGGCAGGTCGATACCAATGGCCTGCCCCGAGGCATCGAGCACGCGGGCGCGGGCAATGCGGTCGAGCCACTGCTCGCGGCTGATGGCCTTGAAGTGGTCGCACAGGCAATCGAGCACTGTCGCCCAGTTGCCAGGCGGCAGGCAAAGGGTGCTGGCCTGATGGCGTGCCGGATCGAAAGGGGAAGTCATGGCAAGGCTCGTGGAGTCGGGCCGGGGATTATCCTCCAAGGGCGTCGTCTCAACCAGTACGCGCGGTAATCGAATGCCGGCTGTCCTGCTCGCAGCAAGCCCTGCAAGCTCAGCGCAGAAACGCCACCACCTGCTCGGTATCGAACGGCCAGGGCAGCTCCTCACCCGAGTCGCAGCGGCGCAACACCGGGATGGCCAGCGAGTAGCGCTCGAACATCGCCTCGTTCTGGGCAATGTCGACCAGCTCCACCAGCAGACCGTGCTCGACGAGCGGCATCAGCAGGGCCTCCGCCACTTCGCACAGGTGGCACCCAAGGGTGCCGAACAGTTGGCATTCAGGAACCATGGCAGGTTATCCAGCACCAGGATGAACCCCTATCTTAGGTCCGGGTGGCGCCGGTTGCACGCCAGTAGTGAACCTTCGGCATCGCTTGCGACTCGAACTAGCCACATACTTTGACAGGGAGACACACATGGCCAGCACATCGGCACAGAATGCTCAGGAAATATTGGCGGCTGACTTCCAGACCCTGGTGCGCGACACCGAGAAACTGCTCGCCGACACGGCCAATCTCGCGGGCGACCAGGCCGAGCAGTTGCGCGCCCAGCTCAACCAGAGCCTGATGCGCGCCCGCGAGAGCCTGCAGCTGACCAAGGAGTCGGTTTGCCAGAAGAGCGAGGTGGCGCTGATCGATGCCGAGCAATACGTCAAGGAAAAACCCTGGCAGGCCATTGGCATTGCCGCAGGCGTAGGCCTGCTGGTCGGCCTGCTCGCTGGTCGGCGTTGAGGATCGGCCATGGACAATGATGCCCTTGGCATTGGCACCTCCAGTACCGGCAAGCGCTTGGGCGCTGCGGTACTCGGGCTGCTGCATGGCCATATCGAACTGCTCGGCATCGAGCTGCAGGAGCAGAAAGCCCGCACCTTGAGCCTGCTGTTGTTCGCGGGCCTGGCCCTGGTCTTCGCGCTGCTGCTGCTCACGGCGCTGTCCGGGTTGCTGCTGGTCATGCTGTGGGACAGCTATCGCCTGGCCGGGATCATCGGCCTGTGCGTGTTCTACGGCCTGGCGGCCATCTATTGCGGGCTGCGCCTTAAGGCCGCGGTGTTCGACGAATCCTCGCCGTTCAATGCCACCCTCGATGAAATCGCCAAGGATCGGGAGCGCCTGTTGCCATGAACCCGCACGACCTGCCTACCGGCGCCAGCCGCCGCGAAATGCGCAAGACCCTGATCCGCCTGCGCCTGGAAATGCACCGCCAGGAAATCCGCAACGAGTCCGCACAGCTGCTCAGCCCGATCAACCGCCTGCGCGGGGTGGGCAACTCGCTGCAGGATGGGTTTGGCGTCAAGCACGCCCCGCTGTGGGGCATCGGCGCGGTCGTCGCGCTGGGCTTTCTCACTGGCAAGGGCGTGCGTGGCGGCCATCTGCCCCGCTTGTTGCAGCTGGGCAGCAGCCTCGCACCGCTGATCCGCCTGTTCATGCACGGTGGCGGTCGCCATCGCTGACCTGGGCCATGCGGCAGCGCCCGTCGCTTGCGCGGGGGCTGCCGACACGGGAAGCTATGATCCTTGACCTCATGGGAGATGCAACCCTTGGACTGGCAAACCCTGCTTACCCGCGAACGCCTCGGCAAGGCCCTGTACAGCCCTGAAGAACTGGGCCGCAGCCCCTTTCACAAAGACCACGACCGGATCATCTTCTCCGGCGCCTTCCGCCGCCTGGGTCGCAAGACCCAGGTGCACCCGGTTTCCAGCAATGACCACATCCATACCCGCCTGACCCACTCGCTGGAAGTCAGCTGCGTAGGGCGTTCCCTGGGCATGCGCGTGGGCGAGACCTTGCGCGATCGCCTACCGCAATGGTGCGAACCGAGCGACCTGGGCATGGTGGTGCAATCGGCTTGCCTGGCCCATGACATCGGCAACCCGCCGTTCGGCCACTCCGGCGAAGACGCCATCCGCCACTGGTTCCAGCAAGCGGCCGGACGCGGCTGGCTGGATGCGATGAGCGACGACGAGCGGGCCGACTTCCTCAACTTCGAAGGCAATGCCCAAGGCTTTCGCGTCCTGACCCAGCTTGAATACCATCAGTTCGACGGTGGTACACGCCTGACCTATGCCACGCTGGGCACTTACCTCAAGTACCCCTGGAGTTCGCGCCACGCCGATGCGCTGGGCTACAAGAAGCACAAGTTCGGCGCCTACCAGAGCGAGCTTGCGCTGCTGGAGCAGATCGCCAGCAAGCTGGGCCTGCCCCAGGTGGACGAGCAGCGCTGGGCACGCCACCCGCTGGTCTACCTGATGGAAGCGGCCGACGATATCTGCTACGCGCTGATCGATCTTGAAGACGGTCTGGAAATGGACCTGTTGCGCTACGCCGAAGTGGAGTCGCTGCTGCTCAGCCTGGTCGGTGACGACCTGCCGGACACCTACCGTCAGCTGGGGCCCGATGACTCGCGGCGGCGCAAGCTGGCGATCCTGCGCGGCAAGGCCATCGAGCACCTCACCAATGCCGCGGCCCGGGCGTTTGTCGAGCAGCAGGACGCGCTGCTGGCAGGCACGCTGGGCGGCGACCTGGTCGAGCACATGCATGGCCCGGCCAAGCGCTGCGTGTTGCAGGCCAAAGGCATGGCACGCAACAAGATCTTCCAGGACAAGCGCAAGACCCTCCACGAGATCGGTGCCTACACCACGCTGGAAATCCTGCTCAACGCCTTTTGCGGGGCGGCCCTGGAGCAGCATGGCGGGCGCACGCCGTCGTTCAAGAGCCAACGCATCCTCGACTTGCTGGGCAACAACGCCCCCGACCCCAGCGGTTCGCTGTACAGCGCGTTCCTGCGGATGATCGACTTCATCGCCGGCATGACGGACAGCTATGCCACCGAGATGGCCAGGGAAATGACGGGGCGCTCGAGCCCTGTCTGAAATCGGATGCTGTCATGGCGGAGTCTTCATCCTGCCCTGGCAGCGTTTGTTCCGCGAATGACCCGGGAAACTTCCTACACCCTTATCTCTTGAATAAACACCGACATAAACATTACCAACAAAGAGTTACATAACACCCTGCGGTACAGTGCAACTAACGAAAATTTCGTAATACTAAGACCCTTCTTGCGTAAGTCTTTTCTTTTATAGAACTCATTACTCCTGCATCACGTGCCAGCAGACTTTCAAGTG
>JAQZAY010000525.1 GCA_029239415.1 Pseudomonas sp.
CTTCGCCGTGTATCAGCACCGCCGGCATATTCCCCGTCGCATCTCTGTGTTCGTTGGCTACCTGGCCCAGGAACTGAGCAAGCGTTTGCCGTTCGCCGCCATTCGATAAAGGTTCGGGTCGGCCGGCCTAGCAAACGCCTGGTCGAGGAGCGGCCTGGCTAACTTACCGGCGACTGCCGTACCGGCTTGCGCGAGCCAATGGACGACGCCATATCACCCGGCAACCGGGTGTGCAGCTCGGCGGTCCATGGCGGCAACTTACAACAGTTGCACCCGTGGCCAGCAAGGCACGTGCACTGGCCACGCCATTTGGATCTGCTTGCGCCCTGAATGAAGCCTCAGAGCACAGCTGCCGCTTGCCGAGCCAAAAACGGTAGGTTATGCCTCGGGGTCGGCGCAAAACAGGATATTTCGTGAGGAGGCGGGTCGATAATTAGTCGACCAGACAGTTTTCCCCCAGATCCTTCTTGCGGAGCGCCCCATGTCTTTCAAACAATTCAAAGCCCTAACGTTCGACGTCGTCGGCACCCTGATCGATTTTGAAGCCGGCATTCTCGCTCACATGCGTGAAGTGGCGGGGCAGGCAGCCAAGGCGCTAAGCGATGACGACATCCTCAAAGCCTACCGCGAAGCCCGGGCGATGGATGATGCGGGTTGGTTTCCGGACGATCTGGAGCGCTGCTATCACCTGATGGCAAGGGCGCTGGAGCTGCCAGACAACGACGACTATGCGAAAGGCCTGGCCGCCTCGGTGAAGAATTGGCCGGCATTCCCGGACTCCGTCAAAGCGCTCAAACGCCTGCGCAAGCACTACAAACTGGTGGCGATGACCAACGCCCAGCGCTGGGCACTGGATCACATGGCCGCGACTCTGGATCAGCCGTTCGACTTCGAGTTCACCATTGACGACTCGCGCTTCGAGAAGCCTGATCCGCAATATTTCGGCTATGTGCGAGGTGCCCTGGCGACTCAGGGCATCCTCTTCGAAGACATTCTGCATACCGCGCAGAGCCAGTACCACGACATCGGCGTGGCGGTGCGTCTGGGCTATCAGGTGTGCTGGATCGAGCGCCGCCACGCGCAGAAAGGCAGCGGCGGCACCCTGGAGTCGGCCCACACCAAGCCGCATTACCACTTCACCTCGCTGGCGCAACTGGCGGACGCGGTTGATAAAGAGCTGGGCTGAGCGCACTGGCGCAACGGCCGCGCCGTGAGCGCCACTTACAATTTGGCCAAGAGGCTGGCATGACTGTTCAGAGCTTATGGGCGGCCACCGCCCAACCCTGCACTGCAATCGCTGCAAGGTGATCGCCAGTGTGATGTGGTGATCATCGGCGCCGGCTATACCGGCCTCTCGGCTGCCAGGCACATCGCCGAAAGCGGCCGCGAGCCATTGATCGTCGAGGCCAATGACCTGGCCTGGGGGGCCAGTGGCCGCAATGGCGGCGTGGTGTCACCGAAATTTCGTGTCGGCTTTTCCAGTTTGATGGCCCGCTTCGGGCGTGACACCGCCCTGCAGATGTACCGAACCGGCCACGCAGCGGTAGACAGCGTGGCCGAGACAGTGGCAACGCTCGGCTTGAGCGACGCCCAGTTCCACATGAGTGGGCACATTGCCGCGGCGCACAACGTGCATGCGATGGGCGGCCTCGAGGCGACTGCCAGCTGGATCAAGCGCGAGACGGGCGGTGAGTCCTCGCGGATCATTGGCGCCGATCAGGTGCGCGAACTTACCGGCTCGACGATCTTCGCAGGTGGCCTGCTTACCCCTAGGGCGGGCGGTATTCATCCGCTCAATTACGCCCGGGGGATTGCGCGGCATCTGCTAGACAAGGGCGTGCAGCTGTAGGGCGATACGCCCGCCGAACGGGTCACGCATGAGGGCGGACGGGTCATCGTGCATGCGCCCCAGGGGCGGGTCAGTGCCAGACAGGTGATCTACGCCACCAATGGCTACTCGGATCAGAGCCGCGCCACCGACAGCTTGCATCGCCGGCTGATTCCGTTTCGCAGTGCGATCATCGCCACTGAGCCATTGCCGGCCCAGGTACTGGCCAGCCTCATGCCGGGCGGCCAAGTGTGTGGTGATACCAAGCGCATGCTGCGCTGGTTCCGGGTGGTGGGTGACCGGCTGATTTTCGGCGGGCGCGGGGCGTTCGGCAAAACCGACTCGCAAAGCGCTTTCGACGATCTGCAGCGCAGCATGGCAGTGGTCTTTCCGATCCTGCGCGACTACCAGATCGCCTACCGCTGGTCAGGCCTGGTGGCCATGACCCTGGACTACCTGCCGCATGCCGGCCAGCTCGACGAGCGCAGCTTTTATGCCATTGGCTACAACGGTGGCGGCGTGGCGATGTCGACCTGGATGGGCGAGCAGCTGGCGGCGATGACTGCCGGCGAAAAAGTCGAACTGGGTGTGCTGGCCGGGCAGGGCTTCAACCCCATTCCCTTGCATGCCTTCCGCGCGCCTGGCGTTCGTCTCGCTGCCGGCTGGCAGCAGTTTCTGGATGTTATTGGACGATGAGCGAGCCTTTGAACATGCCCCCTATTGTGCATTATCGACTCCCCCCTACGGCCCGCCAGCTGTGCGAGGTCGCGCATCCGCTGGCTGCTGATCCGCTCGCTGCCGGGCGCCGTATTCACCTCCGCGATCCGGCCGATGGCTATCTGGTGGGCAGCAGCGAGAGCAGTGCCCGCGTGCTGTCGATCGAGGCTTTTCCCTGGGTCGAGTTGAGCGTGATCGAGGCGGGTGAATTGCAGGTGCAGGGTGAGGGGTTCAACCTGTTGTTGCGGGCCGGTGATTGCCTGGTGGTGCCGCGCGGCGCTGCATTGCGCTGGCAGGAAAACGGCGCCGTGCGGCGCCTGTTCATGGCGTTTCCAGGGTTCGACCTGGATGCCACGACGCCGCGCCAACCCCTCAAGCTGGACCTGGCGGCAGCCCTGCCTGTCGGCAATCCACCCGCGGCGAGCGTGCTGTTGACCGAAGCCCCAAAGGCCTGGAGCGAGACACTTTTCACCGCTGGCAAGCTGCGTATCGGCGTTTGGGAATGCGAGGCCTATGCCAGGCGCCAGGTCGAACCTGCCTACAGCGAGTTGATGTTCATTCTCCAGGGCGTGGTAACGCTGAGCGCCCAGACCGGCGAGCAGTACCAGGTGCGCAAGGGCGAAACGGTGGTGGTGCCCCGTGGGGCAACCAATGCGTGGAGCAGC
>JAQZAY010000140.1 GCA_029239415.1 Pseudomonas sp.
CAGGGCTGACCGCCATCATTATCCCCAGGCAGCGCGCTCTCACCCTCTGGCTTGTCCGGCAGGGTTGCGGGCGCTTTGTCGGTGCCGCGCAAATCGATGGCGCCATCGATGCTGCCGGGGCGTGATTGGCCGGGCTCAGGCGACTGGGGTGGCAGCGGGGCGTGCTTGTCGCCCGTGCGGCTGTCGTGTTCGACGGGATCAATGGTGGTCGCCACGAACATCAGCGGTGGGCGTCGGGCAATCGATCACCCGCGCTTCTCCTGGCTCAAGGCGTGAGCGTTGCCCGTTATGGAGGATATCGAGCGCTGGCGCGCCAGCCTCCAGCTCGACGCTGAGCTGGCGCTTGTGCAGGCGAACCCGAACGTGCCGGCCGTGGAAGCGCAGTCTCAGGCTGACATCGTCCAGCGCCGCCGGGATGGCAGGACGAAGCTGCAGGGCGTCGCAGGTGGGGTAGCAGCCCAGGTAGTGCCGCTGCAGCACGTCGACGGTGCCGCCCATCGCGGCGAGGTGGACGCCTTCGAGGGTTCCGCTGCCGGCGGGGGCGTCGAGATCGGTTCGAATGCAGTCGCAAAAGTGTGACCAGGACGCCTCTGGCTGCAGATGGGCAAGCGCGCCGGCGCAGACCAGTTTCGACAGGCTTGACTCATGGGTGATCCGCGCCAGGTGAAACGCCGCGGTTCGTTGCATGGCCGCGTCATCGAACGCGTAGCCCATCCTTGCGCACAAGCGTTGCAGCTCGAGCGGCGTGAGCAGATAGAACAGGGTGAGGACATCTGCCTGCTTGGCCAGCTGGTAGCAGTCGGTGCAGTCATGGCGCGCTTCCAGCAGCCAGTCCAGGCGCGGTCCACCGTTTTTTTGCCAGTTCGGCGGCGAAGCCGCCAATCGCTCGTAGCCGTCGAACTGGTTCAACACGCCGTCCTGCAGAAAGGGCAGGTAGATCTTTTCGGCGATCGCGGTCCAGCGCGCTGGCTCGCCTTCGCCCAGTGCCAGGCGCTGCTCGAGTGTCGTCCGTGCGTGTGCGGGCAGGTGGTCCAGCATCAGGCGTGCCTGAAACAGCACCCAGGCGGCCATGACGTTGGTGTAGGCGTTGTTGTCCAGGCCCGGGTGCTCGTTGCCGGGGTAGGCATTGTGGTATTCGTCGGGCCCGATCACGCCGCGAATCATGTAGCGGTTGGCGTCTGGGCAATACACCACGAAGGTGGCCCAGAACCGCGCCACCTCGATCATCAATTCGGCACCGACGCGTATCAGCCAGTCGGTATCGCCCGTTGTCAGGTAGTGCTGCCATGCGTCATACGCCACGGCGCTGCCGATATGCCGTTGCAGGCAGGTAGGGTCGGCCATCCAGCGGTTGGACAGTGGATTGAGCCGCCAGGGCGGTGTCTGCTCTGTGCCGCTGCGGGCGCTGCGCCAGGGGAACATCGCGCCTTGGTAGCCCGCCTCGCGGGCGCTCATTTTCGCCGTCTCGAGACGGCGGTGGCGATACGCGAGCAAGCGTTCGCTCACCTGCGGGAAACGGCTGGCCAGAAAGGGCAAGACGAAGATTTCATCCCAGAACACTTGGCCGAAATAGCCTTCTTGCCAGCCGCGTGAGGGCAGGCCTTGGTCGCAATCGTCCCGGAGCATTGGACTGCTCTGCAGCACCTGCCAGATGCCTAGCAGCAGCGGTGTGTTCAACGTCTCGTCAGCGAAGCCAACCTGTACCTCGTCCCAGAGCGCTTGCCAGCGCTGCGCATGCTCGCTGCGCAACGACTCGAACGGCGCTGTTGGCATGAGCGGCGCTATCGCGGCCAATGACTGCGGTATCTCGTGGCCTAGCAGTACCCGCACCCGTTTTTCGATCACGAACGACGCGCCGCTGAGCTGCCAGGTGGCCTCCTGGATCAGGCTGCCGTTATCCATGTGCGTGGCCCAGCGGTTTGGCGGCGTCACCAACTGGCAAGCCACTGCCACGTCTTCACCGCAGGCCGGCAGACGGGCACGCACGGCCCAGAAGCCGTTTTCGTGATGGATCGCTTCCTGTAGCTCAAGGCGTCTGCCCTCGTATGCCCGGTCGCGCTCGATCAAGTGGTTGGCGGGGCAGGTGTCGAGGCTCGACTTTACATACAGACGATCGAGCGGCTGTTCGCAGTCCAGCTCCCAGCGCAAGACCACCAGGGTAGGGTCGGCCATGCTGACGAAGCGCTCTTCCTTGAGCTCGCAATAGCGCCCGCCAAGCCGTAGCCGCATGACGCGCCGCAGCACCGATGACTGCACGTCGACAGATTGCCGGTACGCCTCGACCGCGCCGCCGAACCACGACGTGCCATCGGTTGAAAAGGTAAGGCCGAAGGGGTCGGGCAAGTTGACCAGTGATTCGATGCGCGTCGGCTGGCCGTTTACCTCGCGCAGCGCGTTGTCGTACCAGCCGGCGCGGTACAGCCCTGGGTAGTGCTGTGTGCCACCGCTTGAAAAAGCGGCTTCCGGAGCGCTCGCGCGCCAGCACAAGACGCCGTTCCCCAGCGACAACAGCGCTTCCCGGCGGCGCTCGTCGGCGCTGTCATAGTGATCGAATACCAGTTCAGCCATCGAGCTTCCTTACCTGCGGATGAAGTGCCTGCGCATGCTTGTCCACCTGCGCGGGCGTCGGGTAGGCCGGTTGCGAGCCGTAGCGGGTGACAGCCAGGTCAGACGCCGCCACCGCGCGGCAGGCGGCGTCCAGTGGCGTGAAGCCCTGCAGCAATGAAATGGCCAGCACCCCGGTGAATGCATCGCCCGCGCCGGTGCTGTCTACCAGGGGAACAGCGCCGCTGGGGATGTGGCAGGTCTCTCCAGCGTGTGCCACGACCGCGCCGCCATCACTGAGTTTCACGCACGCGATGCTGACCCCGCGCTGGCAGATCTGCCGCGCCGCGTGTGCGGCTTGCTCAAGCGTGTCCACCGCTGCATTGACCAGGGTCGAGGTTTCTTCACGGTTGGGCGTGACCGCGGCAAGGCCATCGAGCCACCCAGGCTCGACGCGCGGGGCAAAGGAGGGGTCCAGCACCACCGGTATGCCGCCATGCCTGGCTGCGCTGATCGCCCGGCTGGCGACCCAGGCGGGGATTTCGCAGTCGATCGTCAGGCAAGCAGGGCGCGGTGCGCCGACGATGCGTGCCAGCATGTCCTCGACTGCCTGTTCGTCCCAGTCATCATTGGCGTTGCCGGAAAGGACGATCTGCTTTTTGCCCTCTGGCGCAACCATGATCATGGAGACGGCGGTCGGGGCGCCTGGCGACCGGGAAACGCCCTGGATGTCGACCCCCGCCTGGCGCAGGGGTGCCAGCGCCTGCTCTGCCAGGTCGTCGTCGCCGACCCTGCCCAGCAGGCGGCTGTCGAGGCCGAACAGTTTGCCGAGGAAGGCTCGGTTGGCGGCCTTTCCGCCGCCTAGCCGGCGAAAGTCATGCGCCAACAGGGTTTCGGCCTGGCCTGGCGCCTCGTCGACCCTCACTTGGAAGTCGGCATTGATGCTACCTAGGGATAACAGAACGGCAACCATGTACGTCGGCTCCAACCGGGCGTTTCCAGGACAGACCCAGGGTTGACACCGATGGTTCGATGCGTTCGACCCGGTGGGAGGATGGCATCGAGGCCTGGCTTGGCCGGCTCAGGGCTGGCCCCCGTCATTATCCCCAGGCAGCGCACTCGCACCCTCCGGCTTGTCCGGCAGGGGTGCGGGTGCCTTCTCCGAACCACGCAAGTCGATGGCGCCATCGATGCTGCCGGGGCGTGATTTCCCAGGTTCAGGCGGCTGGGGTTGTGGCAGCGGCGCATACTTGTCGCCCGTGCGGCTGTCGATTTCATCCGCCGGGGCGCGGTCGATGTCCTTGTTCTGGGGGGCTTGGCTGTCGGCGATAGCGGGGCAGGTGGCGCAGAGCAGCAGGGCCAGCGCGGCACCAGGCAGGGTCTTGGTGTTCATCTTGAGAGTCCTCGAGCGTTCATCGCACGGTAAAGGCTGGACCCCGCTCATTGAGCCCAACCCTCAGGCCTGTGAAAGCCATCTACAAGACCGCTGCTTGCGCAGCGCATCACACGCCAAAGGGAAACGTGTCCGCTTCGTCGCTGCGCGTCTGCGAGACCGGCAACGGCGTGACGGCGCGGGTTTCTTCGAGCCATACCAGCGCATCGAACTGCGCGCTGAGCATGGCCTCGAAATAATGGCTTTGCCGTTCCGTGGCAGGCCGGTAGATCACCCCGATCGCCCGTTCCAGCAGGGGGGTGGCCAAGGCCTTGCGCAGGTCGTCGCGTGCCTCGGCGCGCCAGTCGGTGAGCGAGGCGGGGACGCCGGCCTGGAGAAACTGCTGCTCCCAGCTGTGTGCCAGTGACGGGCGCACCTGCATGACTTCGCCTTCGCCGTCCCAGTCGCTGGCGGCCATGACGTGGCCGCGGTCGGTGCTCATGCCGATCAGCACGGCATCCCGGCCATAGGCCGCACGGCACAGCCGCCCCAGGTTGATCTCGCCGCGCCGGCCCATGGCCGTGGCGGCGGCGTCGCCGATGTGCGAGTTGTGCGCCCAGACCACGGCTTTCGCACCGTTTCCACGATGCGCGACCAGGGTCTGCAGGGTCTCGAACATGTGGGTGTCGCGCAGGTTCCAGGACTGCACCGAGCCCTTGTACATGGCGCGGTAGTACTGCTCGGCGGCGCGGATCACCTTGGCATTCTGCAGCGCATCGAAGAAGGCTTCGTCGTTGCTGGCGAACCGGGTCAGGCGTTCGGCCAGCAGGCGCTGCAGTTGCTCGACGACGGCTTCTTCACAAGGTGTCAGGCCGTCACGTTCGACAAAATGCCCGTACAGCGCCGGGTCGTCCTGCCAAGGCGTCAGGCAACCGTAGCGCTTGCGGGCTTCGTGGGCGAGGTCTGGATCGGTGCGGTCGAGGTAGGCAAGCACTTCGCTGATCGAGTTCCTCAGGCTGTAGATATCCAGCCCTCGAAACTCGACCTTGTCCTCATCGGCAAGCGCCTGGTTGTGGCGCTGCAGCCATCGGTTGAAATCGGCCACCTCGCTGTTGCGCCACATCCAGGACGGAAAACGGGCAAAGGCTTGCTCGTTCGGGGCGCCCGCACCCGTGCCGCGGACGAAGCGGTCGATCTGGCCGGCGTCTGGCCAGTCGGCTTCCACCGCGACGATGGTGAACCCGTGTGCTTCGATCAGGCGCTGGGTGATCGCGGCGCGGGTCCTGTAGAAATCGCTGGTGCCATGGCTGGCCTCGCCGATCAGCACGACCTTGGCATCGCCATAGCGGTCGAACAGCGTGGCGAATGCTGGCGAGTCCAGGGGCGGAAGTGGCTCGGCGTATTGTCTAAGCAACGATTGGATGTTCATTTGCTGCTCCATCGTCTTGTCCATGACTGAGGTTCAACCATAACGCTGTGATGATGGGGGGCAATTGAAATAGTGATGCAAGGGGCATGTTCGGACTGGCGGTATGGCTTACGCTGATCCCCCAAGGGAATTCATCAATCAAGACCACAAGGAAGTGTTGCGCCATGAAGACCATTGACCAGGCGTTGTTGAAGTCGGGGCTGCTGATCCCGGCCTGGCTGTTCATCGGGGTGGCGCTGACGGCGCTGGCCTATCCGGGCTACAGCCATCTCGACCAGGCCATGAGCATGCTGGGGGCGCAGGGCGCGCCTACCCATGGGTTTTCTGCCTGGATGAACAATGTTCCGCTGGGCGTGTTGTTCGTGCTGTTTGCCGTAGGGGTTGCCAGGCGCTTCGCGGGATCGTGGCTGGCGTTGCTGAGCGCGGGGTTTGTCTTGCTGCATGGCTTGGCGAGCCTTGGGACGGGGTACTTCCCTTGTGATGCGGGATGTCAGCCGGCGGTGCCTTCGCGGGCGCAGATGGCGCATAACCTGGCGGGGCTGGTGATGTTCGTTTCGCTGACGGTCGCGATGTTGCTGTGGGTGTTCATCGGCAAGCGGCAGTTGGGATCGCTTGGGTTCGCGGTGTTTTCGGCGCTGTGCGTGGTCGGGTCCGTCGTAACGGTATCGATGATGGGCAAGGCGTTGGATGAAGGACATCTGTTTGGGTTCTATCAGCGGCTCAACTATGGGGTTTGTGTGCTTTGGGTGGCTGCTTTGGCGGTGATGGCGTTGCGGGGCAGGGAGGAGGGTAAATGAATTATCTTCCTTATCTGCCGGCGCTCCCGACACACATCACTCAGCCTTCTTCGAGTTGCCTGTCGCGTAGGCCCTGCCGACTTGCAGGGACTACAGGCAGGTCCGCCCTCACGACGCACGCCACGTCAAGGCGAAGAGGCTTTCCCCCGGTACGTCAAAGCGAATGCGTTCATCCCGGCAATCGACCGAGGCTTGGCGGCTACGGCTGTCAGGGCCGAAAAGCGTGAGGGACGGGCAGGCCGTGCCTGCGCCCTGCAGGCTGATCTGTTGCAGGCGTGCGCCCTTGTTCACGCCGAGCACGCTGCGTTGGTTGCCGCGGGCCATGGCCAGGGCATCGACTTCGAACGCGCTGTTGTCCATGCGCTGGACCTGGTCGAGCCAGTGCGACTGGATGAATTGTTGCGCCAGGCCGACTGGCTTGAGCTCGAAGCGATTGGTCCCTGGCAGGCGGATCATGCCCTTGAGGTGGTTGGGGTCGTCGGCGGCCTGGAACCAGTTGAGCATGTCGAGCAAGCCATCCTGGGCCGAATTGATCGCAACCGAGGCCCACCAGAGCGAGGCGAAGTGGGTTTCCTGTTCGTAGGGGCTGACGCTTGAGCCACTGGAGATGTTGGTCTGGTCGAGCAACAAGGCCTTGCGTGGCCGGCCATCGGCCTGCAGGCCGACGACTTCTGCCGCCTGGCGTACGGAATCGCGGTAGGTGCGGGTGGCCAGCAGGTCGCGAACCATCCACTCGTGCCAGGCCAGCGCGTCGATCTGCGATCCCGACTCCTCGAGCAGGCGGCGGGCCCAATCGATGCCACGATGCTGGGCGCCTTCGGAGGTGAACGGGCCGTTCACGAAGCGCGAGCTGGCGGGCATGGCGATGCGCACGCCTGCTTCGCGCGCGCCCGGGTAGTCGCGTGTGTAGCGTTGCATGACGTCGAAGAAGCGCTTGTAGGTCGCATAGTCGCGGTAGTTGAGGTTGGGCTCGTCGGCAAACGACAGGTAGTGCGTGCCGCTGCCCAGGGCCACGGTGGCCGCCAGCCAGGCGTCCAGGCCGGCGATGCTCTGGCGGTTGGGCTCCAGGTCTGCCTTGCGCCGGCTGCCAGCCAGCAAGGTGATATTCATGTCGACGCCACCGCGCTGCAGGTAGAAACGCCTGAAGGCATCTTCGTAATGGGGCCTGGTCTCCATGATGTCGACGTTGCTGTAGAAGCCAGCCGCCCGGGGCTTGAGGGCGTCGAATGCGGCATGGCTTGCTGGCGGCGGCAGCACGTAGGGCATGGCGATGCCCAGGCGCGGCGTGGGGCCGAGCACCTCGCGGTGCAGGTTGAGTTCGGTATGGCCGGGGTCCTGGCGCAGCGGCTGCAGGTGCTCGGGCCGCTGGGCGAACAGGTTGGCGGTGCCGTCCAGCCAGAAGGCTGCCTTGCCTCGACCTTCCAGGCGCAGGCGCCAGTTCTGCTCGATATCGCTGACGGGCAGGGCGGCCTGGTCGAACTTCGGGTAGTCAGTGTAGGGCTTGAGACGCAGCTCGACTTTTTTGCCGTCGCCCAGGCGCTCGGCGCTCAAGGCCCTGACGCCGCCGAAATGCTTGCCTGACAGGATGGCGCGCTCACCGGCGCGGACCTTGAAATAAAGCTCGGTATTGGACGCGGTCTCGACGCTGAAATGCACCTTTGTCGGCGCGAACAACGCGACGGTCTTGTCGTCGTGCTCGAAGCGATAGCGCCTGAAGCTGTAGCCTGGCACTTCAAGGCGGTAACTGGCAGCGCTGGCGGGCAGGGCCCAGTTCTGTTCGCCGCGGCCTTCGCTGGCGGGAATGAAGCGCTCGCCTTGCAGCTGCCCCTGGCCATCGAGCAGGAAGATACGCTCTTCATTGGCGTCGGCTTGCCAGGCCGGTACCCAACTGACCCGCAAGGTGTCATCGCCACCCGCCTGCAGGAAGAGACTGCCGTCGCGAACATCGCCCCAGCGCATGGGCGCGGCCTGGGCCAGGCTGCAGAATGCCAACGTCAATACCACGGCGATGTTTTTCATGGAGTGCTGTCCGCAGGTGGGTCCCTGGCCAGAGTTTTGGCCTTGTGCCATTAGGCGGTATGAACAGTAGTTGGTATGTATCGATCTTGAGAAAAATAGTGTGGGTCGACGATGAACGGTATTGGGTTCTCCATGTATTGGAGCTTGTTATTACAGTTGCAAAAATACTATTTGGGCACGCGTGTCAAAAAGTTTTTTGACGCCACGATTACGTCAAAAGTATATGCAACATGACTTTATAAACCGGCTTGCTCTTTTAAACACTGATGCTAACGTGACATCGTGTCATCCAGCCGTCTGGAACTTGTGTCAAGCCCTCTGGCGCAAGCGTTAAGCGATGCAATCAGTCGGGAACGCATGGACGTTGCCTGGATGAAGGCAAGCGAGAGCATCTTGATCCCCCAGGCTATTGAACTGTCAGTGCGCTGTACGGCGACGCTTCATTCAAGCCTTTGACCGGGTTCACGCCAGCAGCCCGGTCATCATCCGGGCGGGCAGGGCAATGACACCTTCCGACCCAGACTGACAAGGATCTCGCCAATGAGTGCCTCGCTCCAACTTCCAGCCGACAAGCTGGAAAGTATTCAAATGCTGCGCGCTGTCGCGGCGCTCGCCGTGGTTTTTTTTCATATTCCCTTGTTTCGCAATGGCAACTGGGGCGTAGATATCTTTTTTGTCATCAGCGGCTTCATCATGGCCCTGGTCACCGCCCAGACAAGTAGCTACTTCTTTACCAAGCGGGTTATTCGAGTCGTCCCGCTGTATTGGCTCGGTACGCTTTGTGTCTTTGCCGTTGCCCTGGTGCTGCCAAGCATGCTCGACAACACCACGGCCGATGTGCCT